>JALWDV010000026.1 GCA_027036755.1 Anaerolineae bacterium | reverse complement strand
AACCTGTCAGGTTTGGGTTGGAAAAGACAACCAACTGGTATACGTTAGCAGTTGCGATTTTTCAGAAAGCGTCATCATCGATTTTTGAGACTTTGATGATTGCATCTTTGGGCAATGCCAGCACCGAGGCCACTTCGACGGCCTTGATGATGCCCGCGGGCACGGGGCAGGCCGAATGGAAACAGATTTCCATGCCTTTGCGCAGCACGACCGGTCCATCGCCTCGGCGCAACGAAATTTCCTGAAAAGCGTCCACTTCGGGGATTTCCTGAGCCAGTTTCTGGATAGCCTCGCAGCTACTCGCGATTTTCAACTGGCATCGATAGGTCGCCATATCGGTCTTCGCCCATACGGTCGTGTGCATGCCGCAGATGCCAGAATCGATTTCAACTTTTGCGGCCATGTATGTCCTCGTCTGTGATGATTGGGAGCATTGCGGCGTTTTGGGGCTGTCTGCTTTGAAAATAGAACACGGATGAACACAGAAAAACACGGATAATTCAAAAAATCTGTGACCGAAGGCCGTGTCAATCCGTGTCCTCGTCTTTCATCGGTATCGGCGCGGGCTTGCCCGTCATCGGACTGTTCCCGGTAAAGAAGCCAGGCGTCTGGCTGTATCATTCTGGGGGAGCGCGGCGACCGGATGCCCGCCCCGAGCCTGCCGAATAGACGGAATTCATTCGGCCAGCGCCCGGAAGAGACTTTTTGTTGCTTGCCTGGCGCATTTGGATCGGGAACTTTTACCCCATCATCCCTTCAGCGCACCAAAGGTGAGGCCCTCGGTCAGTCGGCGCTGGGTGAGGATGACAAACACAATAGCGGGGATGATCATCAGCACCGACATCGCAGTCATGCCCCGCCAATCCACCGTGAACTGGGTGGTGAAGTCGTACAGGCCCACGGGGAAGGTCTTGGATGCGGGCGTTTTGGTGATCAAACTGGCGATCTGATATTCATTCCATGCGGCCAAAAAGGCGAAGATAGCCGCGGCGGACATGCCTGGCAGAGCCAGGGGCAGGTCGATGCGCCAGAATGCAGTCCAATGGTTGCAGCCGTCGATGTAGGCCGCTTCGTCCAGCTCTTTGGGTATCTGACGGAAGAATCCATCCATCAACCAGGCGGTGAAGGGGATGTTGATGGCGATGTAGACGAAGGCCAGGCCCGTTCTTGTATCGACAAGGCCGTAATTGCGCATGAGCAGGAAGAGAGGGAAGCCCAACGCAATGCCGGGAACCGATCGGGACAGCATGATCAGAAGGAACAACATCGTATGTCCCTTGAAATGAAATCGAGAAAAGGCGTACCCCGCCATGGTTCCAAAGCTGACGGAGATGATGGTGGCGATGACTGCGACCGTGAGCGAGTTGCGCATGTACTCTTTCACTGGCACGCCCGCTGCCACGTCAGGGTTCAGGCCAAACAGGGATGCAAAGGCATCCAAAGTCAACTGCCTTGGAATCCAGATGGGAGGGGTTACGTTGATTTCGTTGGCGGGACGAAAGGCCGTAAAAACAATCCATAAAGCGGGCAGGATGAAGATGAAGAGGATCACTGCGGCCGAGATGTCGTACGCCCAGACGTTCAGTTTTCGACGGTTGATTTTCATCGTTCAATACACCACCCGAGATTTGATGAGCTGTTTGAAGAGATAGAGGGTAAAGAGCACGCCCAGCACAACGCTGGTCAGGGCCATGGCGCTGGCGTAGCCGAATTGCGAGTTGCGGATGGCCATGCGCCCGGCGTATGTCCAGATCATCTCTGTGCGATGGGCGGGGCCGCCGCCGGTCATAATGCGGACAATGTCATAGGCCCGGGCCACATCCAGCGAGAGCACCGTCATGGCGATGAGGGTGAAGGGTTTGAGCAGGGGGAACGTGATGTGCTTGAATTTCTGCCATGGGTGAGCGCCATCCACATCCGCGGCTTCATACACATCCTTGGGCAGCGACAGGGTGCCGGCCAGGAGGATGATGGTCATCATGGGGATGTTCATCCAGATGGCCGCGATCATGATGGCGATCATGCCCCAGGGTTGATCCACCAGCCAGGCCTTGGGTTCTGATAGGATGCCAAAGGTGATGAGGATGTTGTTGACCAGTCCCACCGTGGCGTTGAAGAACCAGGCGAACTGGAACCCGACCAGCACGGGGGCGAACATCATGGGCGCCATCAGCATAGTGCGCATGATGCTCTGGCCGCGAGTGACTCGGGCCATGAGCTGCGAGAGCGCCAGCGAAATCACGTAGCTCAGGTTCACCGTCACCAGCAAGAAGATGATGGTGTTGCCCCATGAGCGCCAGAAGATCTTGTCATGCGCCATCTTCACGTAATTTTTGAACATGGTGTCGAAGTGGAAGACAAAGGTCTTCTCCGGGCGCAGCAGGTTGTAGGGCGTGAAGCTGACGTAGATGGAGTAGATCAGGGGGTAGAGCACAATCAAAGCGATGGCAATCAGCGCAGGCGCGATGAGCAGATAGGGAAACTTGCCGGAATCCCGATGGACATTGGGATTCTTCCGTTTATTCCCCTTCGTGTTCTCGGAGACGCCGTCATCTCCCATTTGGGGCGTGCGTTCGATAGAGTCCATGGGCTGAAATCAGGAGAATGGGGGGAGCGCCCGGCCCGAACCGGGCGCTCCGATGGAAGAATTACTTGTTGTAGTAGCCGAGCTCGTCCAGCAGATCGTGCGCCTGCTGTACGGCGTCGTCCAGGCCTTCCTCCACGCCCACATCGCCCAGAATGATGCTCTGCAACTGGGGATACCACAGGTTGGTGAAGGAAATCCAGTCGGGGAACAGAGGCGGGGTGAAGAAGTCTTCCGAGATCTGAACCTGCGCCACTTCCAGCCTGGTTTTGTCCAGCGGATTGTCGGAGGCGGAAGCGTCGTCGATGATCCGGGCCCAGACGTCATCCCGCACGGGCAGCAAGCCCAGCTTGGCTTCGTCGTAGGCTACGGCCTCGGATGTGAGGAATTTGATAAGCTGGGCCGCGGCTTCCTTGTTCTGGGCCGCCTTGGGGATGGAGAAGGCGTGCGCGCCAGCCCAGCCGGTGTGGATGTTGGCGGCGCCAACAGGCCCGCGGGCGATGCCGAATTTGCCAGCCACTGCGCACTTGTCCGGGTCCTGGAAGAAGCTGTACCAGCCGGGCCATTCCAAATATAAGGCCACTTTGCCGTCGCACCAGTTCTGGGCGACTTCGGGCCACAGCAGGTTGGTGGTGTCCTTGGGAATCAGCCCGTTGGCGTAAAGGTCGCGCATCCACTGAGCGGACATCTGCCCGGCCTCATCGTTGAAGATGGGGTTCCAGTCGGCGTCGAAGTAATCGCCGCCGTTGGCTTTCAGAATCTCGTAGAAGCGACCGGCCAGGGCCTCTTCCTTGCCCGCGAACTGGGTGCCATATTCGATGACGCCCTGATCGACGAAGAATTCGGCCATGTCGTACATCTGATCCAGGGTCGCGGGCGGCTTTAGCTCATAGCCGTACTTGTCCTTGAATTTGGCTTGCAGGTCCTCGTCGCCGAACAGATCGGTGCGATAGTGCATGCTGGAGATGTCGGCGTGGCGAGGGATGAGTTGCAGCTTGCCATCGATGGTGGCGGAATCGAGGATAGGCTTGCTGAAATGAGACAGCTCCTCGGGCGTGAAGTACTGGTTCAGGTCTTCGACGAAATCGACGTACTGGCTCATGAAGCTGGTGTGGTTCCAGGCCACGTCGAAGTCCACCGTCCCGGCCGCATAGTTGGTCTTGAGATAGCGGTCGATCTCAAAGCCGTCGCCCAGGAAGACGATTTCCACCTTGGCTCCCGTCTCCTCCTCGAACTTCTTGAAGGAGTCGTACATGGTCTCGTAGGGTTGCCCGCCGATGAGCGCCGCCCGGATGGTGACGCCCGACAGGTCTTTATCCAGGCCCGCGTACTGAGGTTCGTTAGAGATATCCACGCCGACGCCGGGGCTTTCCAGCTTCTTCTGTTCCTGGCCGCCCTCATAGTAGCCCAGGTCCGCCATCATCTCGCGAGTGTCCGCTACGGCTTGATCCAGTCCTTCTTTCACGCCGATATCACCCAGGATGATGCTCTGCAACTGGGGATACCACAGGTTGGTGAAGGAAATCCAGTCGGGGAACAGGGGCGGGGTGAAGAAGTCTTCCGAAATCTGGGTCTCGGCCACTTCCAGGCGATGTTTGTCCAGGGGGTTATCCGATTTCTCGGCGTCTTCGATGATGAGCTTCCACACGTCATCTCGCACAGGCAGCAGACCGCGCTGCGCTTCTTCGTAAGCGACTTCCTGCGAGGAGAGGAATTTGATGAGCTGGGCCGCGGCTTCCTTGTTCTTGGCCGCCTTGGGGATGGAGAAGGCGTGCGCACCAGCCCAGCCGGTGTGGATGTTGGCGGCGCCAACAGGCCCGCGCGCCACGCTGAACTTGCCAGCCACTGCGCACTTGTCGGAGTCCTGGAAGAAGCTGTACCAGCCAGGCCATTCCAGATAGAAGGCCACTTTGCCGTCGCACCAGTTCTGGGCGACTTCGGGCCACAGCAGGTTGGTGGTGTCCTTGGGGATCAGCCCGTTGGCGTAAAGGTCGCGCATCCACTGAGCGGACATCTGCCCGGCCTCATCGTTGAAGATGGGGTTCCAGTCGGCGTCGAAGTAATCGCCGCCGTTGGCTTTCAGAATCTCGTAGAAGCGACCGGCCAGGGCCTCTTCCTTGCCCGCGAACTGGGTGCCATATTCGACGACGCCCTGATCGACGAAGAATTCGGCCATGTCGTACATCTGATCCAGGGTCGCGGGCGGCTTTAGCTCATAGCCGTACTTGTCCTTGAATTTTGCCTGCAGGTCCTCGTCGCCGAACAGATCGGTGCGATAGTGCATGCTGGAGATGTCGGCGTGGCGAGGAATGAGCTGCAGCTTGCCGTCGATGGTGGCGGCATCCAGAATGGGTTTGCTGAAGTGAGACAGCTCCTCGGGCGTGAAGTACTGGTTCAGGTCTTCGACGAAATCGACGTACTGGCTCATGAAGCTGGTGTGGTTCCAGGCCACGTCGAAGTCCACCGTCCCGGCCGCATAATTGGTCTTGAGATAACGGTCGATCTGGAAGCCGTCGCCCAGGAAGACGATCTCGACCTTGGCGCCGGTCTTTTCCTCGAAGAGCTTGATGGAATCGTACATGGCCTCGTAGGGCTGGCCGCCGATGTTGGCCATGCGGATGGTGACGCCCGACAGGTCTTTGTCCAGACCTGCGTAAGCGGCCCGACCGTCAGGCCCCATCATCGGACCCTCGGCTGAGGGGCTTTCAGTAGAAGGAGCTTCTGTTGCCGCGGGCGCTTCTGTCGCTGCTGCGGGCGCTTCTGTCGCCGCGGCGGGAGCCTCGGTGGCAGGAGCGGCCGTGGGTTCCGCTTTCTTGCCGCAGCCTGCCAGCAAGGCGGACATCACAAGCACGGCAACCAACAATAGGAATAGCGTGCGTTTCATGTGTGACTTCTCCTCATGGTAATGAAATTAGGATAGATAGTGAGAGTGAGGGTGAGACTTCCGATTTTCTTCTTTAGCCACCTCCTTGCGTTGAAGTGATGGGAAATCTGCTGCGATCACTGAATGTCCGGGATGTCATATTCGCCCAGGTCAAGGGGGTATTGGCCATATTCCCGAACCAGCTTGACTACGTAATCGTACTTGGGGCCGGAAACAGTATCCGGCACCGAGTGATCCGACTGGAAGATGAGGCCGCCGCCCTTGCCCGCATTCAGCTTGCGCAGCACCGTGGCTTTGAGCTCCTCGCCCTCTTGCTCGGCCCAGTCGATGACGCTCATATTGCCCGCGAAGCACATGCCATGCCCGTATTTGCGGCGCAAGTCGATGACATCCAGGCCTGCTTTGGCCTCCAGGGGGTTGTAGCCATCCACGCCAATGTCGATGAAATCCTGGAAGATGCGCTTCACATTGCCGCAGCCGTGATAGATGACCGGCAGATTGTGCTGATGGCAGATGTTGACCATCTCCTCGACATAAGGCTTGTAATGGGCCCGCCACCAGTCGGGAGAGAAGAACAGATCCTTCTTGTAGGCCACATCGCCCCAGATGTAGATGCCATCCAGCAGACCATCAGCGGCCTCGATCTGCGCCTTCAGGATCTCGATGGCGAACTCGTTGGTGCGCTCGATGAATTTGCCGTAACGCTCAGGATAGAGCGCGATCCAGAGGAGATTGTTCTCCGGCCCCACCAACCGCACCATGTACTCATTGGCCTCGCACACGCTGCCATACACGGGGAAGTCGGGATAGAGGGCTTTCACCGTCTCGACCCAGGCCGGGGAGTTGCGCTCGAAACCATCGCCCACGCCCGCGATCTGGTTGTCGCCGGCGCTGAAGTAGCGGCGTTCATCCCAGGGATCATCGAACACAAAGGCTTCGGCCTTTTCGATGGTGTTGGTCTCGAATTCGATGAACTCGGGCATGGGATCGTGGAACTTCTTGCGCAGCACCGCCTCGAAGCCCGTGCGCACGATAACCTCGGTCTCGGTCTCCTTCAGGGTCTCGAACTGCTTGATGTGGGGGTCCATGTTGGGGACCGTGACGATGTAGTCGAGATCGTAGTAATAGTAGGGGCTGGCGTCCGAGGGCAGGCCCAGCTCCCGACGCCACCGTTTCAGAAAGTTGCCCCAGAAGAAGTCGGAGATGGGAATGCGGTCGGGCTCTTCATGCCGCAGCGCCTTGTTGACGCGCTCCAGCTTCTTGTACGTGTTCTCCGATCGTTCCTTGTTTGGGTCGCCTGCGCCGGCGCCGATGAAAAAACGATCGACATCTTCGGGGATGTAATCATCAATTTTTGCCATTTTCTTCCTGCCTGAATGTGAAAGTTGTGAAGAGCAAATTGAACTGAGAATTCAAAAGGATGGATGTAACTACTAACGTAGCAAGGTCGAAAACCACGAAGTCACGACGACGCGAAGGGTAAAAACCTGAGGTTTTTTTCGTGTCTTCGCGGCCTTTTTTCAGGAAAGCCATCAATCGGCGTGAAAAACTTCCTCCATGGTCGCCCACCATTCCCCTTCTGCCCGGGCTTCGATGGGCTGTTGCAAGGGCATGACCACGTCCCACCACTCCTGGGTTTTCGGGTCCGCGGCCATTTTCTCCATATCCGCCTCGAAATCGTCTCCTACGTATTCGAAATAGGCGAACAGCAAGGGCGTTCCGTTGACGTTTTTGTAGAAGATGGAATAATTCTGGATATTGCAGTCCCTGATTTTGGCAAGAACCTCGGGCCAAACATCTGCATGATATCTGATGTAGTCTTCCAATCCCTCGGGCTTGACGCCGATAACCTGGCCAAAACGCATCATGATGCTGCCTCCATACGATTGCTGTACTCCTCGACCGCCTCGAACATGGCCACGATGCTTTCGGGAGGCGCGTCGGGGAGAATGTTGTGAACGGTGTTGAACACATACCCGCCGCCGGGCATGAAAATCTCCAAAAGTTCTGTGACGTGATCTGTCACTTCCTCGGGGGTGGCCTTGTTCGGCACGTCACGGGTGTTGGCGCCGCCGTCCCAGAAGGTGACATCCTGCCCGAACTCCCGCTTCGGCCGCTCCGGCTCCATGTCACGGCTGTTGATCTGCACTGGGTTGAGCGCCTCGGATCCCGCTTCGATGAGGTCGGGGATGACGCTGTGGATGGAGCCGCAAGGATGGAGGTAGGCGTGCATCCGATTGTGTTCTTTCACGTAATCCAGCATGATCTTGTGACGGGACTTGAACAGCTTGCGATAGATCTTTTGCTCCATGAATGGCCCGTAGCCCGCGCCCAGATCATCGCCGAAACGCACCAGGTCCACCACATCCCCCACCGAATTGCAGACTTTCTGCAGCGTGTTCAGGTGGATTTCCACCAAAGCGTCCAGCAGACGCTCCTCATTGTCGGGTTGCGAGAGCAAATCCATAAGGAAGTTGTCCAGTCGCCGCAAGAAGGCTTCCCACTCGAAGAGATTGCACCTAACCACCATCATCAGAGCCTTGTCGGTGTTTTCCCTCAGATAGAGGGCTTGGGCCCGCAACTGCTCCCAGAAATCGGGCTCGCTGGCGTGATCCCAGGAGCTGTGCACCAGGCCCGCCCACAGCGCTTTGGGTATCTCTTGGGGCAGGCTGCTGAAGTCGTCGGGGTAGCCGTCGATGTAGGGAAAGTAGGTCTGATCGTAGAAAGTCGCCATGGCGGGACGCTTGGCGATGAGCGTGCCATCGGGCGCATTGGCCAGCAGCGTGCCATTGGGCTTTCGTTCGGGATGAAACCAGGCGGGATGCTGGACCATGGAGCCGTCGGACAACTGGAAGTCGTCCCAGTCGGAATCTTCGGTGTTGAAGGCTCGTCCAATATCGATGGCGTCCACATGGAAGAGCTCGATGATTTCATCCTCTGGCTGCGCCAACTCTTGCACTACATCATAAACTCGGGTGTGCCCGAAATTCAGACCCAAGTATTCCTTCAGGTTGTGGTAGTCGATGGTGGAGATGTCTGGACTGGGGGGAGCTCCCGGATCGACGGACGCCCGGCCGGGTTCTTGGTGGTTGATGCTTGCCAGCACTCGCTCTCGTGAAGTCATCTTTTGGCGGGCCATTGTTTGGCTCCTTGAGAGAGAAACGAAAGAAAAGATGCGGATGGCTGTCGACGACCGCCATCCGCCTGATTAAAGCAGATTATGATGAGATGGAAGCGTCCAGGTGCGTGTGGCGTCCGTATTGATGCAGAGCCTGAGTCATGGCTACGAAGTTTTCCGGGGGAATATCATCCGTCACCATCCCAGACACCCCAAAAATGTAACCGCTGCCGGGCGTCAATTGCTGACAGACCTGTTTCACCTGCTGTTGGATCTCTTTCGCATTGCTCCGCCGCAACGTCTCGGCCGGAATGCCACCTGCGAAGACCAGCTTGTCCCGCCAGGCCTCCCTGGCTGTGCGGATGGCGCGATAATCGAAAGAGGATGGATGAATGATGTCGAACCCGATCTCGTGAAGCATGGGCAGGAGCGGCTGGATGGCTCCGGGTGCGGAAATGGCAACGGCCAGCCCATGTTCTTTGGCGGGCGCAATCAGACGTTGCATCCGCTGCTTGTAGAGCTGCGCAAATTGATCGCCGTCCAACAAGGGGCCCGCGTCATCTGCGATAACGTCTCGCACCAGGACAAAGGAGATGACATCGGAAAAACGATCGCAAACCGCCTGCATCACCCGCTCCTGACGTTCGAGCAGAATATCCAGCAGGCGGTCGGAGAAGAATCGATTGGAAAAGAGTTGCAGGATGTCATTCGTCTTTACGGCCCGCAAGGTGCAATCGAAGAACGAATCGAATGCGACGAAAACGCCCAGGTTCAGGCCTTCGGCGGCTCGAAGATGACGCTCAAGCTTGTTCAATTGGTCGACGATGCTCACCGGCTTTTCCAGCCGGTCCAGATCAGACCAGTTGGCGATAGTGCCTCCGTTCATCTGGCAGATAGCATCATAAGGAGTCCCATTGCCGCCATTTTGTGAAAAATCGCAGATAATGGCGTCAAGTCCCATGCGCCGGGCGAAACCCGCCCGATCTTCGGGAGTAATGTCGTCTTTGCTCGCCCCGCTGCCATTCCGGGCGCCCAGCACATGCCGAAACAGGCGAGGACTATGCAAAGCGAATTCCACATGCGGCGCGCGGTCAGCCAAATCGAAGCGCAACGCCGCCTGAATGCGGCTGACGTCGGGCCTTTCGTAGTCTGTCGTCTCGATTCGATTGCGAGAGGCGCTGAGAGACTCATCATCCAGCAATTCAGTGACCATGCTGCGCTCTTCGAGGGTCAGGGGCTTGACCAGTTCAATCCGTTCATGCACATCGCTATTCAGCGGCAGCGTCAGGCTGGGGATATCTGGCTCCTTGAGGGTTGCGCCACAGGAATGGCGGATGATCAGCCGCGTAGGCAGAATAACCTGGCGGGGCGGGGGCAGCTCTTCGCTTTCCAGACGACTAAGGAGCAATTGAGCCGCATTTGCGCCCAGATCGTAAGCGGGCTGCACCGCCACAGTGAGGAAAGGAAAGAGACGGGATGTGTTGGGCAGGTCGTCGAAACAGACCAGCGCCATGTCTTGGGGAACGCGCAAGCCATGGGCCCTGAGAGCGTCAATGGCCCCCAGTGCGATGACGTTGTTGGCGGCAAAGATAGCGGTGGGCTTGTTGTCGGTTTCTAGTAGCTGATGAGTCAGTCGCGCGCCCGAGATAGAGCGATATTCGCCGATCTGGATGAGGTCGGGATCATACTCGATGCCCGCTTCGGTCAGGGCGATGCGATAGCCGATGATGCGATCGGTGGAGGTGGAGGTCGTCAACGGGCCGCTAATCATGGCGATGCGCTTGTGTCCCAAATTGATGAGATGTCTGACCAGCGCCCGCGAGGCCGACATGGAATCGCCCATGACTGTGTCCACATCCCAATTATCGATATAACGATCCATGACCACGGTGGGGATGCGGCGCTTGCGCAACAACTCCAGGTTTTCGACCCGATTATCGCTGGGCGCGATGATGACGCCATCCGCCCGCTGGCTGATGGCCACTTCCAGATAATGACGTTGCTTCTCGGCGTTTTCGTCGGTGTTGCAGAGGAAGATGGAATAGCCGCTGCTTTGGGCTGCGTCCTCCACGCCCCGGGCCACGGTCGTCCAGAAGGAGTTCTGGATATCGGGCACGATCAGCGCCAGGGTTCTGGTCCGTTTGAGTCTCAGACTTTTCGCCACCCCGCTGGGCACATACCCCAATTCGTCGATAGCCCGCTCCACTCGCGCTCTTGTTGCCGGACTCACATTGTCCGCGTTGTTGATCACTCTGGAAACGGTAACCAGAGAGACTCCTGCTAGCTTGGCGACATCACTGATGGTAGTCAAGAGAATTTAGCCTGACGGAATGGGAGTTTGGTGGAAGAAGCGTAACGTTACCATATTAACGTTTTCAATGAAACGTTTCCATGAAATCGTTACCATTTACGGTAAGTATACAAGACCCCATTTCGTTTGTCAACCCTTTGTGCGTTTCCTTGTTTATCTTTTTTCAAAATTCCGAGCTACAGCACGCCGATGACGAACGAAAATTGCAGGTGCGACGCACTTGAGGCTTGTGGCAAGTGCGTCGCATCTTGACCGAAACAGACAATGACCACAACATCCATCCAGACAATCCAGCAAGCCATGCCGGAAATCTTTCACTCCTTCAGCGATCCGCGCATCCATCACTGTCAGATAGAAGTGGCCGGGCTGGACGCGGGCGTTTGCACCCTCTCGGGCTCGGCGCTGGACGCTGAGACCCTGACCGCGGTGTTGGACGCACTGGCGGTCCGATTCCCCGACGTGACTTCCGCTGCCGATGGCGTGCGCATCCTGCGCCAGTCCCGCGCTCGCTGGCTGACCGTGAACACCAACGTCACCAGCTTCAACGCCCGCCCGGGCCTGACCGCGGAGCGCATGACGCAGATGATGGGCGGTGGGCGGGGGGAGTTCTTGCAGCGGGGGCGCGGGGCTAGCCCTCCTTTCGGGGAATGGTCCAGCGGAAGGTGAGGAAGAGGAGGATGGTCATCATCCAGGCCGATGTCATGCACCACATGCAAATCGCGCCGATGACAAAGGGTTCGAGAAACGTGAGATAGGCGCTGAAAGCCGTCCCGAAGAAGATGACGAAAGGCAGCATCCACGCCGTCTTTTCTATCTTCTCCCCGGGCCCGAAACGTTGCCAGGCCCACAGCGCGATGATGACGAGGTAGCCAATCAGGCCGGCGACGCCCACGGGCAGGATGCCGAATAGCACCGCGAAGTCGCTTTGTTGCACCACGTTGCAATCGCCCACCGGGCCGCAAACCGCGCGGGCCCCGGTCGTCTCGACAAAGGAGAGATAGAAAGCCACGCCCATGCCGATGACGCTGAGGATGGGAATGGCCCGGTTGATCCAGTTGGGGCCGGGCGTGAGCGCCAGGTTGCTGCGAGCCCAGTAGATGATGGCCCAGGCCAGCATGGCGACCATGAAGATGAGGGTGACAATGGCGATGGCGTTGCCCACCGGATCCAGGGCCAGTCGTTCGGAGATGCTCATTTCGCCCACGGACTTCACATCCACCGGATTGAGGCTGACCCCTTCGTTGCCTGCCTCGCTCGCGGGCGTTGCCTGGGCGGTTTCCGCCGTCGGGGTGTCGTTCGTCGGTTGCTGGGCTTCAACCCCTTTGAGCACGCGTTCCAGGCCCGGAATCGCGGGCCAGTCGATGCCGCCTGCGGCCAGGCCCTCTTCGATAATGCCAGGAAGTCGTTCGGGAATTTCCCTGTCTCCAACCAGTAACGTATCTCCCACCACCAGCGCTGGCACCCCGCGTTTGTCATCGGGAATGGGGATAGCCTGAGCTGCCGAGAGATACAACTCGCGCCCGCCCTCGGTGGTCACATCGATCATCAATATCTGCAATTGATCGCCATATTTCTGCACCAGCGGCGGCAAATCTTGTTGGATCACCTTGTGGCAATGCGGACAAGTGGGCGAGTAGAACAGCACCGCCCGCACGACAGGCTCGTCCTGCGCCATGACGGGCCGGGGCGCAGCCGCTCCCAGCAGCAGGAGAAGAAGGAACAATGATAAGAGAATGCGACGCATAGGGAACTCCTCGATAATGTCAATGATTTGGGATGCAAGCCTATTGTAAAGCAAACTCTTCATTTTGTATATGATTTGGGTGCGTCCTAAATGAGTTAGGGCCAGCCGGGCGTTTTGGCCGAATGATGGCTGTACTGAAAAAACCTTCAACACGGAGGCACAGAGCGCACGGAGGAAGAAAAAGGTGAGATTTGGAGAGGAATTTCTCTGTGAACTACCACTATTTTCTCCGTGTCCTCCGTGTCTCCGTGGTGAAATGACCTTTTTGCAGTGGAGCCAATGATGAATGTTCACAACCCGAATCGCTATAGTGGCGTTCGCCACGTCCGCCCGGCGATGAAGTCGCCGGGCTACAAAACAGCGCCGGATAAATCCGGCTAGCCCCGCAGGGGCGCTGTTTCTAGCCGGGGGACTTCATCCCCCGGCGCTGGCCGCGTTGCTGTTTCTTCAACCGAAATAGGACGCACCCATATGATTTTCGTCAATCAGGGAACAGTCGCCATGAGCGATTGCTCACCACATAACGAACGAAAATCCCTCGTTACGTCATTTCGACGACCGAAGGGAGGAGGAATCTCCGCGTTAGCATGGGGATTTCTCGGTCGCTGCGCTCCCTCGAAATGACGTGGGAGAGCCTATTTGCGGAACAGACGCCATGAGCGGCAGCACGCCGATAAGGAATGAAATTCCCACATTACGTCATTTCGACGACCGTAGGGAGGAGAAATCTCCTCGTCTGCATGGGGATTTCTCGGTCGCTGCGCTCCCTCGAAATGACGTGGGAGAGCCTATTTGCGGAACAGACGCCATGAGCGGCAGCACGCCGATAAGGAATGAAATTCCCACATTACGTCATTTCGACGACCGTAGGGAGGAGAAATCTCCTCGTCTGCATGGGGATTTCTCGGTCGCTGCGCTCCCTCGAAATGACGTAGGAGAGCCTATTTGCGGAACAGTCCAACGGCGGGCGAGCCCGCGCCGATACCGATGAAAGACGAGGACACGGATTGACACGGCCTTCGGTCACAGATTTTTTGAATTATCCGTGTTTTTCTGTGTTCATCCGTGTTCTATTTTCAAAGCAGGAATCAAGAGAGGAGCGATTTCGTCAGCCCCCTCTTTCGCCTCCAATTCCAATTGAAACCGGACGCACTTATTCGATTTCGCATGAAGAGCAAAAAGGATTATACTCATACGATAACAAAAAGAGACGTTATCGAAAATAATCTGGCGTCATGCTGCTACTGACGCCAATCAATGATTAATGAACAATGATCAAAGGTGAAATCAGTGTGGTTTTCACTTTAATCACTGCTCATCAATCATTATCCACCCCAGTTGTTTTCATCGACGAGGTCGTTATGAACGCCAAAGAAAAGGAAGCGATCATCGCTTCTCAGAGGCCCTTTCAGGACTACTATCCCGATCATCTGGCTCATTGCTATGGCTGCGGCCGATTGAACGAGCATGGCTATCATCTGAAAAGCTATTGGCATGGCGATGAAACCGTAGCCTGGTTCACGCCGCAGCCTTATCACATCGCCATTCCTGGCTATGTGTATGGCGGCTTGCTGGCCTCCCTCATCGATTGTCATGGCACGGGCTCCGCTGCGGCCTACGCATATCGGGCCGCAAACCGGGAGATGGATGATGACGGCCCGCCATTGCGCTTTCTCACCGCGTCCCTGCATGTGGATTATCTGAAACCAACGCCCCTGGGCGTCGAACTGGAGCTGCACGGGCGGGCAGCGGAGATCAAGGAGCGGAAGGTCGTCGTGGACATCGAGCTGATGGCCAAGGGCGAGGTCACTGTCAAGGGGCGCGTCGTGGCCGTGCAAGCGCCCGATAAATACATCATCGATCTTGTGATGAAACAGCAGGAGGGGCGGGCGTAAGACGTTTTGCGTTTCAGCGATGACTACACTATACTCTGCACTATCCCCCAATCAACACGCCCGAACCTCCATTCGGGACATCCTGCATTTGCATTCCCGTCATCCCGCGTTTCCTCCGACATTATGACGAAAGGCAAGGAATTTCTCAACGACGCCCGCTCCTTCTCTCAGGATCGATGGGCCAATCCTTTTTGGCGCGGCCTGATTATTTTTGTGATTGGCGTGATCGTGGGGTGGCTGGTGTTCGGCTGGCTTCTCTTCCCGGTCAAATACACCCAGGTTTATCCTAACGAACTCCGGCCCGAGGAGATCAATGAATATCTGTTGATGACGGCCGAGAGCTACGCCGCCACAGGGGATCTGCGCACCGCGGCCAAACGGCTGCGCTATTGGGAGCCAGAGCAATTGGCGGCCATGTTCAACCAACTGGCCCAATCCGTCGAAACGACCAATCCCGCCAGTGCGGCCTATTTGCGCCTGCTGGCGCAGGATTTACATCTTTCTTCCGCCGGGAACGCACAGCCTGCGCCATCGCAGCGAAATTATGGCGTTGCATGGCTGGCGGCCCTGCTATTGGCCCTGGCCGTGGTGGTCGGGCTCATTCTCATCGCCCAGAAATTCGGGCTGTTGGATCAACAAGAGCCAGATGAAGATTCGGGCGCAGCGCCCCCGAAAGAGCCTGTCCCCGAGACTGCGCCAGGGCCGCGCCCGGCCGCGCCTCTGGCCATCACCCCGGTGGGCGAAGACGCCCGCGACGAAGTCGAGGATATCGATTTTTCTGACGCCGCGCCTTTCGACGACGCGGAGATCGAAGACGTTCCACCTTTATTCGATATCGATGAGCCGCCTCCCGAGGCGACGCCCGACATCCCTCCAGACGACTTTTCCCCCACCATCCCCGAGCCCGATGAAGACCTCCCTGCATCGCCCGGCATCGCGCCGTCCGCTCCGGACGATGTGACAGCGGTCGATGACGAGGATCAGCCCCTCGCGCCACAGGTGTTGCGCTTCGATGGCGACCCGGCCTACAACACCATCATCGCCATCGAAACCAACGACGATTATCTTGGCGAATATGGCCTGAGCGCCGGGCAAACAGCCCCCGGCAACCCCAACCTGGCCATCACCCTGGAAGTGTGGCTCTTCGACAAAAGCGATACGCAAACCACCGACGCGGCCCTGGTTCCGCCGGTCATTGTCGCCGATCCTGCGCTCAGGGCCCGCTACGTGCGGGAAGACATGCCCGTCTTCCCCCTGGAACCGGGCCAGATCTTCTTGCTGGAAACCGCGGAACTGCGGCTGGAAGGCCGCGTGCGCCGCGTGCAGTTTGGCGCAACCACCAGCGATGGCGTCCCTGTCATCGAATTCGCCGAGATCGAGATGCTCGGGCGCATGAAATGAGGGCCCGGGGCGAGAAACCGGCTATCGCAGCATGATCACCGCACCAAAACGCCCCGACTTGCCGCGATCGCCCCGGTGGGAAAAGAAGATGTCGGTGTGGCAGGCGGTGCAAAGCTCGGCCACCTCGACGCTGCCCACGCCCGCGTCTCGCAACTGACGGGCGTTGGCCTCCCACAGATTCAGATAGGCGTGACCTTCCCGCTGGCTGGGCCGCAGCAGATCATCGGCGTCGCGCTGGCTGTCGCGGATGGCTGCGATGACCTCCGGGCCCACCTCGTAGCAGCAGGGGCCGATGGCCGGGCCCACCGCGGCCGTCATCGCCGCTGGATCGCTGCCGAATGTCTGCTGCATGGCCCGCACCGCGGCCTCAGCCGTGCGGTTGACTACGCCCTGCCAGCCCGCGTGAGCGATGCCCGCGGCCCGATGTTCAGGATCATACAGCAGGATGGGCGTGCAATCAGCGTAGCGCTGCAACAAGGGGATGCCGGGCGTGTTGGTGATCAGCCCGTCCGCCTTGCCCAGGCTGCCTCCGCGATGCGCTTCATCGGCCAGGAGGATGCGATTGCCGTGCACCTGCCAGGTGGTGGTCAACGCCTCTCGCTTCACACCCATTGCCGCAGCCACCCGGCGATAATTCTCCTCGATGCGGACCTCGTCATCCCCCACCGTCCAACCCAGGTTCAGGCTGTCCCACGGGGCCGGACTCACGCCCCCGCGGCGGGTGAACACCGCGTGCGCCAGTTCGGGGAACGCGTCCAGCGATTCAAAAGTGTAGTAAGGCGTGGGGAGGTCGTGGTAAAGCATGGATATTGGATATTGGGTATTGGATATTGGGTATTGGCGTCTCGTCACGTGAGAACACCAATACCCAATATCCTCTATCTATCTTCAAATCCTCTTGGATGCGCGCTGTGCCACTGCCAGTCGGTTTCGATGATCTCGCGCAGGCCGTATTTCGGCTCCCAGCCCAACACCTGGCGGGCCCGGGTGTTATCCGCCCAGATGCGCACCGCGTCGCCCGGCCGTCGCGGGCCGATTTCCACTTCGAACTCCCGGCCCGTGACCTCCCGCACCATGTTGATGATCTCCAACACGCTGCTGCCCTGGCCTGTGCCCAGATTGAACGCCATGCTCTCGCCGCCGTTCCACAGATAATTCAGGGCGGCGATGTGCGCGGTGGCCAGATCATCCACGTGGATGTAGTCGCGGATGGCGGTGCCGTCGGGCGTGGGATAATCGTCGCCGAAGACCTTGAAATCATCCCGCTGGCCCAACAGCCACTCCATCAGGCGGGGGATGAGACGGCTGGCGGGCTTGTACGCATCGCCGATGCGGGCGTCGAAGCTGGCGCCCGACGCGTTGAAATAGCGCAGAGGCGTGAATTTGACGCCCCTGGTCTTGTCGTACCAGCCCATCACCTGCTCGGCCATCAACTTGGAAGCCCCGTACACGCTCTCGGGCTTGTAGCTTTCTTCCTCGGTCACAGGCACATTTTCGGGCGTGCCGTAAACCGCGCATGTGGAGGAAAAGACCAGATGGCTGACTCCGGCCGCGGTCATGGCGTCCAGCAGGTTGATGCTGCCCTGGATGTTGTTGCGGAAGTATTTGCCCGGATCTCTCATGCTTTCTCCCACCTCGACATACGCCGCAAAGTGGATGACGCCCGCGATGTCGGGGTGCTGCTCGAAAGCAGCGCCGATCTCTTCGGGATTCAGCAGATCGCCCACGATGAGGGGCGCATTCTCCACAGCCTGGGCGTGGCCGTGGACCAAATTATCGAAAACAACGACATCGTAACCCTGTCGCTGCAATTCGCGGACGGTGTGGCTGCCGATGTAGCCGGCGCCGCCGGTGACGAGAATCTGTTTTGGGGTCATGGCGATAGAATGGGAATAGAGTGGGTTTGTGTAACTACTAAGGTCTCATCACCATTTTTTGCCACGAAGACACGAAGAAGATGAAGGCACAAAGCATTTTTCATTTTTCCTTCGTGTCTTCGAAAAACTTCGAGCCTTCGTGGCTTTTTTGGGCTTAAAGTCGAGTACGTCAGCAGTTACGGGCTTGTTGAGAACGGGATCAATTACCTGGGAATACAAAGCTTTTGTCCCGGCTCAATGAGATGAGGATCGGTGATGACAGCGAAGCTGGGGTCTTGCTTCGCCATGGCGTTGGTGGTTTCGACGATTTTCATGTAGGCGTTGACATCGCCCAAATAGGTCAGGGCCAGTTTGCTCAACCAATCGTCCTCCTTGACGACATAAGGGGTGCAATTGGGGGTGATGGCCGTGGATTCGGCCACGGTGAAGGCCGGTGCGGAGGCTTCGTTGACCTTCTCCCCGGCCGCGTCCAGGGTCTGGATGTCGAACAGGTATTCGCCTGGCTCCAGCTTGCCTGCATCGAAGGTCCATTGCCCGTCGGGGCCGACTTCCACCTCGCCCAACTTCTCGCCGTTGGCGAAGATGGCCAGGGTGGCTCCCGGTTCGCCCATGCCGTGCAGGGTGAGACGCCCCTCGTCATCGATCTCGGGCGTGGCCAGGGTGGGGATGA
>JALWDV010000025.1 GCA_027036755.1 Anaerolineae bacterium | reverse complement strand
CTACAAAACAGCGCCGGATAAATCCGGCTAGCCCCGCAGGGGCGCTGTTTCTAGCCGGGGGACTTCATCCCCCGGCGCTGGCGGCGGGCGCGAAGCGCCCCGTTCATGAATGGATTATTTTAACTTTCCAACTCATTTGGGATACACCCAAATCGTCTTTGGCTTTGCGGTGCTTGTACTGTATAATAGATGTTATCGGAAACAAGAAAGTTGGGCATGGTTCAGATCGTCCTTCCTTCAGCTTTACAATTTCATGTGGTCAACGCCTGGCAAAACACGTCAAACGTAAAGCGTCAAACGTCAAAAC
Organism: Anaerolineae bacterium; assembly: GCA_027036755.1. Taxonomy (GTDB): domain Bacteria; phylum Chloroflexota; class Anaerolineae; order J102; family J102; genus M2005. Next base: position 1,573 of record JALWDV010000025.1, on the reverse strand, counting down.
ATGGCGAAAAAGGCTCTTTTTGACGTTTGACGTATGACGTTTGACGGAGAAATTGTAAAGATGGTTTTGAATGAGAATGAACCATGCCGAAAGTTGTTGTTTAGGTCTGGCATCATGTTGCTGCTGATAAAGCTCACAGATTGATGAACAATGATGGCTTTCCTGAAAAAGGCCACGAAGACGCAAAGATACGAAGGCGCGAAGGAAAAAGATAAGGTTGGGAGCGGATTTTCTCCGTGAATCGTAACTACTAAGGTGTAGCCACCACTTTTTGCCACGAAGACACGAAGAAAGGCGAAGGCACGAAGTAATTTTCTTTATTTTTCCTTCGTGTCTTCGAAAAACTTCGAGCCTTCGTGGCTTTTAGCGACTTAAAGTCAAGTACGTTAGCAGTTACCGTGAATCCCTTTATTTTTTCCTCTGTGTCCTCCGTGTCTCCGTGTTGAAAAACCTTTTTGCAGTGCATCCAATGATATTGCGAGGTGAATTATGCCAAATGATTTCCGTAAACACTTTATTCAAAGGCGCTCTCGAAGAGTAGCCGGAGGGGTCCTCGTCGTTATTCTTATACTGATTTTCATCGGGTTGGGCTTGGTTCAAACCATCAACGCAGCCCCGAGGGCGCAGTACGGGCTATTTGGCCCGCCGACAGTCGGCCCAACCAGCACGCCAACGCTGACGCCCACATTCACTCCCACGCCTTCGGGCTTGCGGGGAGACATGAATGGGGACTGCAAGGTCGATATCCTTGACATCATGTATGTGGCCGGGCGCTGGAACGCTTCCGCGGGAGATTCCAGTTATGACTCCAAAGCGGATCTGAACAATGATAGCAAAATCGATATTTTGGATATTATGACGGTCTCGGGGCAATGGTTGTCAACTTGCGGCGGGAATCGAATCCCAAGCGTTGGCGTCCGATTTGGAAGTGCAAACCTTCAGGGACAATTCACGATTTACCTGCCGATGATGACCTTGGGACAGTCGAACGCAGCCCAGATATTCTTCGTCGATCCCTCCGCACCTCACAATATTATTGATGGCAATTTCATTATCGATGTAGCTATCCGGGATGTGAATGATCTGGGAGGATATGAATTCGTCGTGCTGTACGATCCCGCCATTTTGCAGGTGGCGGATGTCAAACCTGGTTCCTTCTTTGGGAGCACCGGGCGCAATGTTTTCAAACTGGGGCCGGTGATAGACAACGATGCGGGCGCAGTTCGATTTGGGGCCTTCAGCTTTGGCAGCCAACCTGGCCCTGACGGCGAAGGCGTATTGGCCCATATCGAATTTCGGCCCATAGCGGCAGGGCTCAGCGATCTGGCGTTCCGGAATGTGGTGGCTGCCGATACATCCGGGAACGCGATCAGGTTGACCTTGTTCGATGGCTATGTCAGGATTTTGCCTGCGCCGCCCACGCCCACGGCCACGCCCACCCACACCCCCACCATCACGCCGACGCCCACCAATACGCCCACGCCAACGATTACACCGACGCCCACCGATACGCCGACGCCGACGATTACGCCCACGCCCACCAAGACGCCCACGCCCACCGACACTCCCACGA
>JALWDV010000024.1 GCA_027036755.1 Anaerolineae bacterium | reverse complement strand
CCACGGAGACACGGAGGACACGGAGAAAATAGTGGTAGTTCACAGAGGAATTTCTCTCCAAGTCTCACCTTTTTCTTCCTCCGTGCGCTCTGTGCCTCCGTGTTGAAGGTTTTTTCAGTACAGCCAATCCTTATTTCTCACCCTTCGCGCCTTCGTGTCGTCGTGTCTTCGTGGTTTTTGACCTTGCTACGTTAGCAGTTACGTTCTATTTACGAAGCGGCGTCGGCGTCATCGGTTGCTTCAACCGCCTGTTCGGGCTCAGATTCCGGCTCGGGCTCGAAGGGATTTTCGGGCGTTTCCTCGCTGAGCATGATCAATTCTCCGTGCATGTACGCGCCCTCATCCAGCAAGAAGGAAACGACGCGGATGGCCCCCCACATGCGCCCGCCTTCCAGCAGCTCGACCCGGTGGGCCGTGAGATCGCCTTTGTATGCGCCCGAGACAGAGACGGTTTTGGCCTGGATATCGGCCAGCACCCGGGCGTTGGGCCCGATGATGACGTTGCCCAGGGTCTCGATGCGTCCGTTTTCCATGACGCCATCGATGCGCACCGACGCTTCGCAGCGGATTTCGCCGCTGATGACGGCGCTTTCGCCAATGGTGACATCGATGCGATCGGGCTCGGGGCGTTGGTCTCGTTTGAACATGGGTATCTCCAAAAATGCGAAGCGTCACGCCAAAAGGCTCATCCCTGATGCTTCATCAACGGCGACATGGATTCACCGCTGTGGATGCGGAAGATGGCTTCGGCCAGTATGGAGGCGATGGAAAGCACTTCCAGCTTGGGATGCTGTTTTTCTTTTGGCACGTGGATGGTGTTGGTGACGATGAGTTTCTTGATGTAATCGGCTTCATCCAGCCGCTCCAGTGCGCTGGGCAGCAACACGGGATGAGTGATGGTCATAATGACTTCGGGCCGGGCGCCCGCGTCCATCAAACTTTTCACCTGGGAGATCACGCTGCCTCCGGCGATGAGATCGTCGAAAACGATGGGCGTTTTCCCCTCGATGTCGCCCACGATGGCGGTGGTTTCGGTGCTGGTGAAGCTGACGCGACGCTTGTGCATCAGCACCAGCGGCAAATCCAGCAGACGGGCGAAACGACCGGCCAGCTTGGCCCGCCCCACGTCGGGGGCCACCACCACCGGATCGATCAAATCCAGTTCCCGGATGTGTCTGGCGAACAGCATCATGGCCGAAAGCGGATCCACCGGAATGTTGAAGAAACCCTGGGTGGCCTCGGCGTGGATGTCCACATAGATGACGCGGGAAGCGCCCACATTCTCCAGCATGTTGGCCACAACCCGGGCGCTGATGGCCTCCCGCCCGCGGGCCATGCGCTCCTGGCGGGCGTAGGGATAGTAGGGAACCACGACATTGATGCTATGCGCCGAGGCCCGTCGAAACGCATCGATGTACAGGATCAGCTCCATGAGATTGTCATTGACAGGGATGGAGCAGGGCTGGATGATGAAAACATCGTCATCCCGCACCAGTTCATCGATGAGTATATGGATTTCGGAATCGGGCAGACGACGGGCGGTGCTGCGTCCCAGGGGACGGTTGAGGAGGTTTGCGACTTCTTCAGCCAGAACGGGATTGGCGTTGCCGCTGAAAATACGCAGGGTGTGAAGATTCCGGGACATGAGAATGAAGCCAGAGAGTGGAATCGGCGGTTTCACGTCCTATTATACGGGCCAGGGCGCGGTATCCCAATTCCGAAGGCCCCTTTTTCGCGACCGGCGCTCTAGGGCGTGAGTATCATTTGGGTGTGTCTAACTTGACAATGTCACATTACGTCATTCAGCAATTTCAAATTTAGAATCCGCAAGTGGAAAGGAGGCGACTTCACCCCTCCCGGCCTCCTTTTTGCCCCCACCC
>JALWDV010000023.1 GCA_027036755.1 Anaerolineae bacterium | reverse complement strand
GGGGGGGGAGCGAGGGGGGCTGCCGCAGCAGAAGCCAAGCCAGCGAAAACAGACAGACTACGTTAGCAGTTACCACGCAAAGCCGCAAAGGAAAAACCTGGCGTCATCGCATACACTCACACAACAATTTGCTCATGCCAAACCCCACCATCGCCCTCGAATCCACCGTCATCGCCCACGGCTTGCCCTACCCCAAAAACTACGAAACCGCGCTGCATCTCGAAGATGTGGCCCGCGAAGCGGGCGCCGAGCCCCGCACCTGCGGTTTTTGGCGAGGCGAGCCCGTGGCGGGCCTCACGCCCGAACAGATCGCCCACTTCGCCCAGGGTGAGGATGTGATCAAAGCTTCTCTGCGCGATCTCGCCATCGTGGCCGCCCGCGGCTTGCATGCCGCCACCACCGTCGCCACCACCATGTGGGTGGCCCATCGTCATGGCATTCAGGTCTTCGCCACCGGCGGCCTGGGCGGCGTGCATCGCGGCGAAGATTACGATGAATCCGCAGATTTGTTGGCCCTGGCGACCATTCCGGTGCTGGTGGTCTGCGCCGGAGCCAAGGCCATTCTGGACCTGCCTCGCACCCGCGAGCGGCTGGAAACCCTGGGCGTGCCCGTCATCGGCTATGGCGTGGATGAAATCCCCGCTTTCTACACTCGCAGCAGCGGCCTGCCCGTGGACGCCCGCTGCGACGCGCCCGAGGAAGTTGCGGCCATCTGGCGGGCGCACCGGCGTTTGGGCCTGCGCACCGGCATGTTGGTCACCGTTCCCGTGCCCGAAGAAGACGCGATGGACGAAGACCTGGCCAATGAAGCCATCGCCAAAGCCCTGGCCGCGGCCGATGAGGCGGGCGTGAAAGGCAAGGAGATCACGCCCTTCCTGCTGGCGTACATCGCCGACTACACGGGCGAGGTCTCGCTGCGGGCCAATCTGGCGCTGCTGGAAAACAACGTGCGTCTGGCCGCACACATCGCCCGGGCGCTGGAATCATCTGGGACGTAACGTCGGCATCTTGCACAAAATGAGACGCTCTTTTCATAACATGGCAGGGAATCATGCTATAATGAGAGTCAAATGACCTCTCTCCGGCGTCACATTGCTGTGGCCCCGTCTCCATGGAGAAAAAACAATGAGCCTGAAAAACACATTCGGAGCCCGAACAACCTTCGACACCGGCAGCGGCCCGGCGGTGATGTACCGGCTGGCCGCGCTGGAAGAGCAAGGCGTCGCCAACATCTCTCGCCTGCCTTACTCCATCAAAGTGCTGCTGGAGGCCGCACTGCGTCAGGTGGACGATTTCGCCGTCACCGAGGAGGACGTGGTGAAGCTGGCCAACTGGCAGCCCAACGGCAAACGGGGCGAAATGCCCTTCAAGCCCGCTCGGGTGGTGATGCAGGACTTCACCGGCGTGCCCGCGGTGGTGGATCTGGCCGCATTGCGCAGCCAGATGGCCCGCCAGGGCAAAGACCCCAGGCGCATCAACCCGCTTATCCCGGTGGATCTGGTCATCGACCATTCGGTGCAGGTGGATCGCTTCGGCGCGTTGTACGCCCTCTTCTACAACGCAGAGCGGGAGTTCGAACGCAATCAGGAACGCTACGCCTTCCTGAAGTGGGGCGGCACAGCCTTCGAGAATTTCAAGGCCGTTCCCCCCGACACCGGCATCATTCATCAGATCAACCTGGAATATCTGGCCCGGGTGGTCCAGATCAGCCCCGACAATGGCGATGTGGTGGCCTTCCCCGATAGCCTGGTGGGCACCGATAGCCACACCACCATGATCGACGGCCTGGGCGTCGTCGGCTGGGGCGTGGGCGGCATCGAGGCCGAGGCCGTCATTCTGGGGCAGCCCATCTTCATGCTCACCCCCGATGTGGTGGGGTTCAAGCTGACGGGCGATCTGCCCGAAGGCGCCACCGCCACCGATCTGGTGCTGACCATCACCGAGATGCTGCGCAAGTTCGGCGTGGTGGGCAAGTTCGTCGAGTTCTTCGGCCCGGGCGTCAGCAAGCTGAGCCTGGCCGACCGCGCCACCATCGCCAACATGAGCCCCGAATATGGCGCGACCATGGGCTTCTTCCCGGTGGACGAGGAGACTTTGCGCTATCTGGCGGGCTCGGGCCGCAGCGAGGAGCTCATCGAGATGGTGGCCCGCTACACCAAGGAGCAGGGCCTCTTCCGCACCGACGACGCTCCCGAGCCGGAATACACCGCGGTGCTGGAGCTGGACATGGGCGAGGTGGAACCCAGTCTGGCCGGTCCCAAACGCCCGGCCGACCGCATCCGCCTGGCGGATATGAAGAAGGAGTTTCATCGAGCCCTGACCGCGCCTCCCGGGCCTCAGGGCATCGGCCTGAAGGAGGAGGATTTGGGCAACAGCGTCACCGTGGAGGACGACAATGTGCGATTCGATCTCACCCACGGCGACGTGGTCATCGCGGCCATCACCTCCTGCACCAACACCAGCAATCCCGGCGTGATGATGGCCGCGGCTCTGGTGGCCAAAAAGGCGGTGGAAGCGGGCCTGGATGTGAAACCCTGGGTCAAGACCAGTCTCGCGCCCGGCTCCAAGGTGGTCACCCGCTATCTCGAAGCCTCGGGCCTGTTGCCTTTCCTCGAGGCGCTGCGCTTCCACGTGGTGGGCTATGGCTGCACCACCTGCATCGGCAACAGCGGCCCCCTGCCCGATCCCATCCGCGAAGCGGTGGATGCGGGCAATCTGGCTGTGACCGCGGTGCTCAGCGGCAATCGCAACTTCGAGGGCCGGGTTTCGCCTCACACCAAGGGCAATTATCTGGCCTCGCCGCCACTGGTGGTGGCTTATGCGCTGGCGGGCACGGTGGATATCGATTTCGAGACCGATCCCATCGGCTACGATCCCAACGGCGCTCCCGTCTACCTGAAGGACATCTGGCCCACCCAGGAGGAAGTGCGTTCCGCTATCCGCCAGTCTCTCAAGCCCGAGATGTTCGCAGAGGAATACGCCAACGTCTATGAGGGCAACGAAGCGTGGAATGAGATCCCCGTCACCGGCGGCGATGTGTACGATTGGCCCGAAAGCACCTACATCAAAGAGCCGCCTTTCTTCATGGATGTCACGCCCGAGATGCCCGACATCCAGCCCATCACCGGGGCCAAGGTGCTGCTTTACCTGGGCGACACCGTCACCACCGATCACATCTCTCCCGCGGGCGTCATCGCCCCAGACAGCCCCGCGGCCAAATATCTGCTGGAGCATGGCGTGCCTCGCAGCGAGTGGAACAGCTATGGCAGCCGCCGCGGCAATCACGAGGTGATGATGCGCGGCACCTTCGCCAACATCCGCATCCGCAACAAGCTGGTTCCGGGCGTGGAAGGCGGTTACAGCGTGTATCAGCCCACGGGCGAGCAGATGAGCGTCTTCGACGCGGCAATGAAGTATCAGGAAGACGGCACGCCGCTGCTGGTCATTGCGGGCAAGGAATACGGCACCGGGTCCAGCCGCGACTGGGCGGCCAAGGGCACGCAGTTGCTGGGCGTGCGCGCGGTCATCGCCGAGAGCTTCGAGCGCATCCATCGTTCTAACCTGGTGGGCATGGGCGTGCTGCCCCTGCAATTCAAACCAGGCGAGAGCGCGGCCAGCCTGGGCCTGACCGGCTTCGAGACCTACGACATCCTGGGCCTGGACAACGACATGAAGGCCGGACAGACCTTCACCGTGCGGGCCACAGACGCCGACGGCAAGGTGACCGAATTCCAGGTCATCAGCCGCATCGACACGCCCGTCGAAGTCGAATACTACCGCAACGGCGGCATCCTCCACACAGTGCTGCGACGAATGCTGTCGGAATAGCGCGGTGAGAGAAGACGCGCTTTGGCCGAGCATTGCGGCGCAAAGCCGATGACAACCTCAAACGACGTCAGATGCCCCAAGTCCCTGCCGAAGCGCCGGCGGGGACTTGTGATTTTCGCAATCGTTTGACGCGTTGCCCCAAAGCCATTACAATGACTGAAGGTTGCCATACAGTTTGCGTGCCTGACCACGCAGGCTGAAACCGTCATCCATCTGTGAAGATGTCCTGGTTTATGGCAGGAGGCTGCAAGCTCTCCTGCGTCATTTCGAGGGAGCGCAACGCCCGAAAGGTGCGACGCACTTGAGCCTGTGGTAAGTGCGTCGCACCTGGGAGATTCCTCCTCCCCGCGGTCGTCGGAATTACGTAACAAGGCTTTTCCTTATGTCCGATATCCTCGAACTCAAACTGACCGGCGTCGCCCACGGCGGCGAGGCCCTGGGCAAGCACGATAACCGCGTCATCTTCGTGGCCTACGCCCTGCCCGGCGAGCGGGTGCGGGTTCAGATCACCGAAAATCACAAGCGTTGGGCCCGGGCCCGATTGCTGGAAGTGCTGGAGCCCAGCCCCAACCGCATCGAGCCCGCCTGCCCCTGGTTCGGGCCCGATGGCTGCGGCGGGTGCCAGTGGCAGCACATCGACCGTTCCGCCCAACTGGATTACAAGGCCCGCATCCTGCGCGACCAGTTGCAGCGCCTGGGCGGGTTGAAGAAGCCGTTGGTGCGCAAAACCAAAAGCGCGGGCGATGTCTGGCGCTATCGCACGCAAATGCTATTCTACAACGGCGGCGACGCCCTGGGCCTGCGCAAACCGGGCGGCTACGACATCCAGCCCATCGACGCCTGCCCCTTGCTGCACCCCGACCTGGAGGCGCTGTTTCAGGATTTCAACGTGGCCTGGGATGGCCTGCGCAGCGTGGATTTGACCGTGAGCCTGAGCACGGGCGAGAAGCTGGTGGCCCTGCGCACTCGCGGGGATGAAGCGCCCGCCATCGAGGTGGATTTCCCCGTCTCCATCGTGCTGGAAACCAGCGACGGTCGCATCCAGCCCCTGGTGGGCGATCCCTGGTATTTCGAGACCGTCTCCGGGCGCACCTACCGGCTTGGGCCCGGCGCCCGACGCCCCTACAACATCCCGGCCGCGGAGCTCCTCATCGCCCAGGTGCGCGAGTATCTGCGGGCGGGCCCGGGCCAGGCGCTGATGGACGTTTACAGCGGGCACGGGCTCTTCACCCTGGGCCTGGCCGAGACCGTCAGCCTCGTCATCGGCGTGGAGGAGAACCCCTACGCCATGGAGAACGCGGCCTTCAGTTGCGGCCATCTCGATAACGTCATCCTGCACGAAGGCCCGCCGCCCAAAGTGTTGCGCAAGCTGCAAGACCCCATCCAACTGGCCGTGGTCACCCCGCCCGACGAGGGCCTGGGCCATCGCATCGCCCAGAATCTGGCCCGGCTGGGCGCGCGGCGACTGGTCTACGTGGCCCACAACCCCGCCACCCTGGCCCGGGATATGGAACAACTGACAGCGGCCAACTATCGCTTTGTCGAGGCCACGGCCATCGACACGGCCCCACAGACCTATTACTTCACCACCGTGGCGCTGTTCAGCAGATAGCGCGTTGGCGCTTTCTGCAAAAGGTCGCCAGGGCGCGGTTGCGCGAGTCTGCGCCGGGCGTGATACGTGATGCGTGATGCGTGATGCGTGATGCGTCAAGTCTTTACGCATTACGCCAGCAATTTCAAATTTGATTCGGAGACAAGCCCCCCTCCCGGCCCCCCCGCTCCGGCTAGCGCCTTGCAGGGGGAGGAGCCCATCGCTTTTCCAATTTGTGTAGCAGATGAGCATCTCCCTTATATAATGAAAAGGGCTGTGGTAGTATGATGATCAACACCTCATACTACCTGGCCACCTGGTCAGGAGGAGAGTGAATCCGCAACCTCCCTTGTTCAAAGA
>JALWDV010000022.1 GCA_027036755.1 Anaerolineae bacterium | reverse complement strand
ACTCACACCCCCACGCCAACCCCCATTCCCACCATGCCCAGCGTGTGCGATGGCGCTCAGGATGCGGTGTTTGTCTGGGGCGTGAGCTTTTGCATCCCGCCCGGATGGGATCTGCAGGAGTACGTCCATCCGCATCGCACGGCGCTCATCAGCAAGCATGAAGCCAGCGGCGATCTCAGCATTTACGTCATCAGTCGTCTGGAAGGCTCGCCCCATGCGCCTTTGAGCTGGAGCATGAGGCAGGCCAGGAAGTCGGTGTCTTCCGAGATAGCGTCGATCATTCCCGGCGGCCTGGCGGAGCCGGAGGAGTGGACGCTGGCGACCAGCATTCGCATCGCCAAGCTGGAAGGGCAGATGTCGGAGGCCCGCACAACGTATCTCAAAACCGGTCATCCCGCTCACGTTCGTGTTGTCGTCTTCAATCACGCCGATCAACGCTGGCGCATCGTCATCGTTGTCCCCGAAGATCAGTGGCAAAGCTACAACGTCACCGTGTTCCCTTACGTGGCCCGCACCCTGGAAGTGTTCTAGAGCCAACCATGACCTCTTGAGCCTGTTATGAACTTCTTGCCAAATTCTAACCATCTTCATATCATTCGCCTTTCGATTCGCTGCTGATAACGCGGATGCGGCGGATTTCCGCGGATTTTTCGGATTGAAAAAGGATTTTTTCTGCGAAAATCCGCGATGATCCGATTTTTCGGCATGGTTCACATCGTCCTTCCTGCATCTTTACAATTTCACGTGGTCGACGCCTGGCAAAGCACCTCAAACGTAAAGCGTCAAACGTCAAAACGTGGCGAAACAGGCTCTTTTTGACGTTTGACGTATGACGTTTGACGGAGAAATTGTAAAGATGGCTTTGAATGAGAATGAACCATGCCGATTTTTCAGCGTCATCCGCGGCGAATCCCACGGGCAGATGATGTGAATTCTCGATTTGACGAGGCCAAAGTGCATAACAGCTTCTAGAGCTGGATGATTCGCATTCTTTCTATCTCGCGCTGCAACTGCTGAATGGCGATGGCGCGTCCGCTCAACCGCGCCGGAACGCCTGCCACATGCACGCGGGTTGGCGGGATGTCTTTTGCGTGGCTGTCCATCCATCGTTTCAGCGCAGTGACGGGCAGGCAGTAAAGGGCGTTGTCGGGCGCATGATAGTAAAACCACCAGTGGGCCCGGGTGCGACTGAGTGAAGCGGTCGGCAGTTTGCGAGCGGATGCGCCATCGAGGACGAAAATGCGAGCGGGACGATCATCTAGCGAGGGTGTGACGCGGATGGTGAGGGATTGCGTCTCTCCCGCGTCGTTCCCAAAACGCCAGATGATATCGACGCCCCGTTTCTGGTAGCCGGGGATAGCGTCGGTGCGTTGGATATGTTGGGTTTCCGGGCGTTGTTCCAGAAAATCGCATATCCTTGCGATGGCCTCCTCCCGGTAATGCGCCCATGTTCGAGGCGGGGGCGGCGGCGCGGCGTTGGGCGGATGTACGATGACGCCCGCTTTCATCACCCAGGCCAGATCTCCAAAGCGGGTGTGGCAGACCAGGTTTGCAGGACGCCCGGGCTCGACGGGCGCGCCCGCCGCATCGGCATCGCCGACGCTGACGTCGCCTTGCCGGGCGTCGATGAGCAGCGCATTGCCGGGCAGGGGGATGGTCTGCGCCTCGCCCGCGGCCCGGACATCTCCGCCATCAACCAGAATCGCGCCAGAAGGAAGCTGGCCTTCGGGCGTGGTGATGCGGCAGTTGACGATGGCGATGGGGCGGTTCATAACTGCTTGCTCGGGCGTTTGGGGCCGCCCGCGCCCGGCTTGCCTTCTCGCGGGTTGTAGAAAACGCGTTGGGTGTTGTAGGCCAGATCGATGTCATCCTCGCGGGCGAAGGCGCGCAGCACCTCCTCCCAAATCTGCTGCCCCCGGTCGCGTCGCTGCCGGGCCGGGGTCAGGTAGCGCATGGTTAATTGCACGCCGCTATCGACCACAGATGTATACACCGTGGGGGTCAAGGAGCCCAGTTTGATGTAGTAGCGCGTGGCCAGTTCCCTCACTTCCCGCTCTTCCACTTCTGTAAACGCGATTGCATAATCGGCGATGATTTTCGTCAGGATATCCTTTGCCTTTTCCCAGTTGCTCTCGAAGGTGATTAGCACCGGGATTTCATCCCAAATGTAAGGGAATTGCTGGGTGTAGTTGGCGATGGAGCTGGTGAAAACCCTGTTGTTGGGAATGTGGATGATTCTGCCCGTACTCTGTTCTGCATCCACCCACCGTCCTATTTCCATAACAGAAAAATACAGCGGCCCGATATCGATAACATCCCCTTGCATGGCATCGATTTCGATGCGATCGCCCAAGGTGAAAGGATGTTTCGCCAGAATGAAAAGCCATCCAGCGATATCCACGATGGGCTCCCGCAGCGCTACAGCCAGGCCTGCGCTGAGCAGCCCCAGGAATGTGGCCAGATTTTTGATGCCATACAGCCAGATGGCTCCGACGATAACCACCATCACCGAAACCGTGGCGTAGCTGACGAGCTTGTGCCAGAAATAGGCGTTGGCGCTGGGGAGATTTCGGCTGATGATAAACTTGTGCAGCGATTTTCGCACCAGCAACAGCGCCGCAATGATGACAATGGACGCGACGACTTTCAGCAGGACGTTCTCCAGGGAGATCGCTTGTAGTCCGGCCTGTTCTAATGTTCGAAAAAGCGTTGCTGGCGACATGGGCTGATAAAAAAGAGGACGAACGCCGAGGGGGGACGTTCGTCCGGGAAAGTGACAGGGAGTTAGCCCTTCTTCTTTTTGACGCCAAAGATGACCAGCAGCATGGCGGCCAACACGGCGAGGAATGAGACGAACACTGTGGCGGTGTACTGATTGCCGCCCGGCCCGCCGTGATGTTTCTTCATGTAGTAGCGCTCTTCGAATTCCTCCTGGCTGATGGCTTGATGGCGGCGATGGGCGCTGAGTTCGGGCGATTCTTTGAGCGACATCCACAGCAGGGAGAAGGATTTCCAGAAGGCGGAGACGCCTTCGAGATGCAATTCTGCGGCGTCTTCGCCCACTTCGGGGAAGCCTTGCTCGTCGGGCGTGAGGAATTCCCAATTGCGGAAGAGGCGACCCCATTCGCTTTCCAGGGCCAATTGCATCTTCTTCTTGCCGATGAAGGGATACCAGAACATGTCGTGGTAGATGACCGAGGCGGCATAGGCCCAGGGAGCCAGCACCGTCTTCAGCGACCACTCGATGGGCCCCTTCAGCGGTCCCCAGTAGATGAGATGCTGCATTCGCGAGGCGAAGGTCATCTTCTTGAAGGGGCCGGTGAAATGCCAGTTCTTGCGGGCCTCTTCCACGTCGCCTACGATTTCGATCTTGTCGGGATCGCCGCAGCCCAGGCCCATCTCGTGAGCCAGGCGGATGTATTCGATGGAGAGAGGATTGACGCCCAGCATCATCTTGGCCGCCACCGCGTCGATGGCCACCTGATCGGCGCTGGCCAGGATCACGTTCTTGACGTAAGGGATCATGGCCCGGGGGCCGGGGCCGTCACCGGCGAACGTGCCGTCCATCACGGCGAACACGCCCGTATGAATTTTCTGCTGGATCATCAGCAAATCCACCAGGGTTTCATGGATGACGGGATGCGTCCAGTGACGCCGCTCGTTGAGCAGCCCGCCAAACGCGTTCTTCATCGCGCCGGTGGTGGTGGTGAAGACGTGAGTCTTGACCGTGGGCAGATGGATGATGTTTTCGCCAATGAAGCGCTTGGGGATGTAGAACCCGTCGGGATAGACGTCGTTCAGCACCAGGAAGTTGTCCGCCAGATCCCCCACCGCGTCCCGAATGTGAATCCATTCGACATCTTCTTCATAAAGGTGGATGTTGCGCAAGCCGTAGGCTTCGACGACGTTGATCTGCTTGTTTTCCCGCTCGCCCAGCCGGGAATCGATGACGACGGTGCGGTTGTGAGAAGCGTGGATGAGCTCGCGGGGATAGCCGTCCTTCAGCAGTGTGCGGATGACGCCTTCGAGCTGCCAGGGCGTGGTGGAGCTGCCCGGATAGAAGAAATGCCAGGAGATGTTGATCTTGAGGGCGGTTTCGACATCTTTGGGCAGATGATCTTGATAATCGGCCAGGTTCATCAGCCGATAGTAATCGGCGAAGATGGTCCTGGGAGAGGTGCGCAAAATTGCGACTTTGCCTTTTTGACTCATTTTGTATGGTGACTCCTGTTGGGATGTAACTGCTAGCGTAGCCGCGTTCCCTCGACACGGATAGGAGGAAACACGGATGAAAGTATTTTGGGGGCGTCCTTTTTGGGTAAAGAAGCCAGACGCCGGTTGCGAGAATGATGCTTCTCTCAACTCATTTGGGAGGCGCCCATTTCCAATAATGTCTGGTGTTCAATAGACTTTATCGGAAATAAGAGAGTTGTTGTTTAGGTCTGGCATCGTGCTGCCGCCGATGAGACTCAAAGACTAATGAACAATGATTAAAGGCCAAATCACCCGGGTTTTCCCTTTAATCATCAATCATTGATTCGGGCATGATTGGGCGAATGGGTGATAGCTCGTCTTACCGTAGGTTATTTCCAAGAATGGTAACTGCTAACGTATGCCAGTTGGTTGTCTTTTTCCACTCAAACCTGACAGGTTCTCGTAATCTTGGCGGTAAGATGTGCGCTTTTCAGCCAGCAACGAAGCGTGCGAGGCTCTGAATCGCTGCCAAAGGAACCTGTCAGGTTAGTTCAAGCGAAAACGACCTTAGCAGTTACCAATAATGTCTAATAATCAGGGCGTGACGTTGACGTTCATATCCAGGGGCACGACCTGCCACCAACTGTTGCCCGGCTTGAGGGGGATGGGCGTTCCATCGCCAAAGAGCATCTGGAAAGGCTGGCCGCGGCCGGGGCGGACCCATTTGCCTTCGTAAACTTTGCCATCCCGGAAGACCTTGAGCGGGCCTTCGCCCCAAAGCTGAATTTCGATGGAGCAGTTGCTGCAATTTGCGCCCATTGGCTCGTCGCCGTGTTCCAGGATGAGAGTCTTGACGTGTTGGGCGTAAATGAGGACGACATTGTCGGCGGTGAGCTGTGCGCCTGTTCCCTTGTCGATGTGGGGTTGGCCGTTGACCCAGCGCAACCACTTGTTCCCGGCCGCGTCATAGGCCCAACGGGCGGGGATGGTGGGGTATGGGATGTCGATGGCGCTGGCGGTGGGCGCGTTTTCTGGTGCGGGGCCAAAGACCCAGCCGGCCGCGGGCTCGGGCGGCGTGTTTTGCCCCCGCTTGGCGATGTACGACCAGAGGACGTTGGTGTCGGCGAACAGGTTATGGGGAACGGGGATGTTGGGGTCGCGATAGAAGGCGGATGGATTGAGCGCCGCCTCCAGCATTTGCCCTTCGAGATCGGGCGTGTGGTAGAGTTTTTGTCGCACGGGCTCCACCGCGCCAGAGAAACAAAGCACCGCGTCGAAGATGTCGGGCAGTTCGACGTCGATGAGGCGGGCGCTGCGAATGGAGCCGACTCTGGGCGCGTCCTGGCTTTGGTAGATGGCGGTGTAGCGGGTGTAGTTGAATTCCACCCGGCTTTCCACGACGATGTCGGCCTTGCTCAGGCCCGTTTGCGGGATTACATTTTCCTGGTTGGCGACTTTGATGGCCAGGGGACGCCGCTGCAAAACGGCGGGATCCGCGGGCTTGAGGCCGGTCAGAAATGAGATGGCGCTGTCCTTTCGGGGATCGGCATAGCTCGATGGCGTGGGCGTTGGCGTCGCGGTGGGTGAAAG
>JALWDV010000021.1 GCA_027036755.1 Anaerolineae bacterium | reverse complement strand
GCTAGAAACAGCGCCCCTGCGGGGCTAGCCGGATTTATCCGGCGCTGTTTTGTAGCCCGGCGACTTCATCGCCGGGCGGACGTGGCAAACGCTTCAACCGAAAAAGGACGCATCCATTTTATTTTCACAGCAATTCACGCAACGCCCGGCGCAGGCCCGCCCCGGGGAGGATGATCCCGCTCGATTGGTGGAGGCGCTGAAACCGGGGGAGATCGCAGTGGGCCAGAACGGTCTCGTAGGCGAGCTCGGGCGGGAGGAGGGCGTGGAAGCGCCCCAGTTGCAGGTGCTCCTCCAACCGGGCGTGAAGCAGCGCCAATTGTCGCCGGAGCTGCGTCTCGTTCCAGGGGGGAAGATGATGCAGGGGCCGCGGCAAGCTCAGCGCGTGTTCGTTCAGCCGGGTCACCGGGCCCATCTCACCCAGGCTCTGGAAATGAGCCCGCAGCAGACCCGCCAGCAGCGCGCCGTAAAGATCGCCCCAGAAGTGGAAGAGGACGCCGCCCTCCTCGTCGTGCAGCAAGGCCATCTCCCCCGGCTGCAACCCCAGGTGCAGGGCCACGGCCTGCCCGATTTCCAGAGGCAACGACATGGGGCTGGCCAGGAAGGAGAGGGCGTCATCGGCCGGGGCTCGGGCGTCGGGACGCACCGCGATGCGATAGCCATCGCGCCACGCGACTTCCACGGGCCGCCCGCCCATAAGCAGCGCCTCGCCGCGAAAGCGAGGGCGATCGGTGCGGGCCAGGATGCGGCCGGTGTAGGCGTCGAGGATGAGGATG
Organism: Anaerolineae bacterium; assembly: GCA_027036755.1. Classification (GTDB taxonomy): domain Bacteria; phylum Chloroflexota; class Anaerolineae; order J102; family J102; genus M2005. Next base: position 1,111 of record JALWDV010000021.1, on the reverse strand, counting down.
TTGCGCGGGCCCGCGCCGATGTTGCTGTAGATCTCGTGCGCGTCCAGCAGTTCTGTCAGCGCGGGGCCGGGCCGCCATTCGCCCAGACGCCCGGGACGCAGATATTCCTCGCGGGTGAGGTGCTCCAGGATGCGGCGAAGCTGCTCTTCGGGGAAATCGGGCGGGGCCACTCGCCGCAGGTCGGCCAGACGCAGCGCGCCCGTTGGGCTCTGCTTGAGGATGCTGAAGGTCTGTTGCACCAGCACCGAGGGGCGGAAGGGCGCGGCCGGCGGGGGCTGGGTCAGATGGTCGGGCAGCAGTTTGCCGCGCCGGGCCAGATCGAGCATGGCCCGAAAGCGAACCGCCTCCAGGGGCGTGCGCACCAGGGCCGCGCCCCGGGTCACGCCGGTGCGCCGTCCCCCGCGCCCGATGCGCTGCAGGAAAGAGGTCATGGTGGGCGGCGGGCCCAGCAGAATCACATCGTCCACGCTGCCGATGTCGATGCCCAGTTCCAGGGTGGAGCTGCTGACGCAAATGGCGACATTGGCCCGGGCGAAATCCTCCTCCACCTGCTTGCGCATGGCCGGGTCAAGATTGGAGTAGTGGACGAAGATGGCCGCGTCGTAGGGGAGATGGTCGCGCAGGAACGCGGCGGTTTGCTCCACCTCGCTGCGGGTGTTGCAAAAGAGGAGGGATTTGCGCGCAGACGCCCGGCCCGCGGCCCGTCTTGTCAGGACTCGCACCACATCCTCCAGCCCGGCGACAGGCTGCACATCCACCTGCAACGCCCGGCCCCCGCCCGCCTCGACGATGGCTGTCTGGCTCAGGTCGTCGGCGAGATAACGCTGCGCCACGCCCGCGGCATCGGGCACGGTGGCCGAAAGCGCCACGCGTTGCACGGGCCTGAAGCGCTGAAAACCCAGCTCCTTCTGCCGATAACGCCGGACGGTTTCGATGCGGCGCAGCAGACATTGCAGATGATCGCCGCGAGGGCTGCGGTCGAAGAGGTGAATCTCATCGAGCACCACGGCTTGCAGATCGGCCAGGACCTGAGGCGCTCGGGTGAGGAGCGAATCGGTGGATTCGGGCGTGGTGATGAGCACCGCGGGCGGACGCGTGGCCGAAACCGGGC
>JALWDV010000020.1 GCA_027036755.1 Anaerolineae bacterium | reverse complement strand
GGACGCGGCCGGCTTTTCACTGGATATCACCGATCTTGTGCGAGAGTGGGTGGAGCAAGGGGTGCAAAACAACGGCCTCATCCTCCATGGCGAAAGTTGGGGGCAAGTGCAGTACAACTTCGCCAGTCGCGAGGCGGCTGAGGTTGATTTCCGCCCGTTGTTGACCATTACTTATCTGCCCAACGGCGGCACGCCCGTCCCAACAGCCACGCCAATCCCCACGCGAACGCCTACGCCCACCTTCACGCCCGCACCCACCGCCACACCCACCGCGACGCCCACGGCGACCTTCACACCCGCGCCCACAGCGCCACCAGAGCAGATCGTCACCGTTGATCTTCCCTGCATTGCCGATTCCTACATCAATCAGTGGTATCCCGATGAGAATTACGGGGCGCTGGAAGTGCTCCGCGTTCGTAGCGGCGGCATCAAACAGGGGCTGCTAAAATTCGATCTGGGGGGAATTCCCCGTAACGCCATCGTGGACGCCGCCACCCTGCACCTCTGGGTTGGAGTGCGTTCCAACGCCAACTATCTCACCGCTGATGTGTTTTTGCTGAAGCGTCCCTGGCAGGAGATGCAGGTGACGCACAATCGGGCGGATGACGGACACGCATGGCAAACCGCGGGCGCTCATGGCAGTCAGGATCGCGATCCCGCAGTCATCGCATCCCAACAATTGCCCGCAAGCGGGCCTGTTTCCTGGGATGTCGCAACCGCAATTCAGCGCTGGATCGTCGATCCTTCGTCCAATTATGGTTTCGTCATCAGCGGCAGATCGCACGGCTCGGTTTATTACAGTTTTGATTCTCGGGAAAGCTACTGGAAAGATCATCGGCCCCGCCTCACCATCCGCTATCATCTTCCTCCCACGCCCACTCCCACCCCTACGCCAACCCCAACTCCTACAGTCACCCCAACCCCCACGGCTATCATTATCCCCACTTCCACGCCCGGCGCGTCTCGACATCTCGAAGCCGCTTTCGGCTCCGTCGTCATCAACGGGAATTTCGACGATTGGAACGGTCCGTTCATGTCTCTGGACACAGGATCGGCCAATCAGATCAGACATTCCGAGTCCATCAGCAGTCCCGCCGATAGCAGCGTGCTCATTCAGGCGAGGTGGGATGAAAACCATCTCTACTTCGCCTTCGATGTGCGGGATGACCGCGTCTCTGTGGACAGCGCCGATCTTTGGAAGGATGACAGTATCGAGATCGGCGTGGACGGTGAAAACGATAACGATCCATTCAGCGCCAGCAAGGGCGATCATCAATACACGGTGCGTTTCGATGGCGCGGCCGCCGACCGCACGCTGCCCATCGACAATCCCGAGGTTAGATGGGCGGTGCGGCCCACCGATCTCGGCTATCGAGTGGAAGTGGCCATTCCGCTTTCGGCTTTGGGCGTCTCGCATCTTGAGGCGGGACAGGTTGTCGGCATCGATTTCGCCGTTAATGATGACGATGACGGCGGCGGGCGCGACAGTCAGTTGGTTTGGGCCAGCTACTCCACTTACAGCGACGCGTCCGGCTTTGGCGCTTTGATTCTGTCTGGCGGCCCGGATGCGCCGATGCCCACGCCCGCCCGGGCTGCCACCCCTATTCCCACCTCCACGCCCGCCGCATCCCGCCGCATCGAGGCGCAACGCGGGAGCGCCGTCATCGATGGCAGTCTGGCTGAATGGAGCGGCCCGGGTCTGAGTCTCGATACCGGCTCGGCCGGGCGCATCTCTCACCTCGACGCCATCGCCAATCCAAACGATAGCAGCGCTCTCATCTGGGCGCGCTGGGATGACGCGCATCTGTATTTCGCCCTGGATGTGCGGGATGACCGCATCGCTGTGGACAGCGCTGATTTGTGGAAAGATGACAGCATCGAGATCGGCGTGGATGGCGAAAACGATAACGACGCGTTCAGCGCCAGCCGCGGCGATCATCAATACGTTGTTCGTTTCGATGGTCAGGCCGCCGATCGCACATTGACCATCAACAATCCCGATGTCAAATGGGCGGTGCAAGCCAATGATCACGGCTATCAGGTGGAAGTCGCCATTCCCCGCTCGGCGTTGGGGATCAGCCATCTCCATCCGGGGCGGGTCATTGGCGTCGATTTCGCCATCAATGATGACGATGACGGCGGCGATCGCGACAGCCAGTTGATCTGGGCCAGCCTTTCCACCTACAGCGATGCTTCCGCCTTCGTCGATCTGGTATTGCGCTGATTCCCCGCCCCCTCTGAATTCTGGCGTGAAAAGTAAAACCCCGCTCGTTATGGGCGGGGTTTTTGTTGTGCGAGGAGAGCGTCTAATCCTGGTTCGGGGCGAAAACGTCTATCATCAGGATGGGATCGCCCAGGGGATAGAGGATGGGATAGGTCGCGCCATGATCGATGTATTCCTGCACCTTGGCCTTGACTTCTTCGGGCGTGCCGCTGGCAGTGATCCGCTGCACCAGCTCATCGGGAACCAGGTGCATGGCTTTCTGAATCTGCTCGTGGGTGGCGGGCCAGCCCAGGATGCTCTGGATTTCCTGCACAACCTCGGGCTTGACGCCGCTGGCCTTGGCGATGTGCGGTTGCTGGGCCAGATATTGGGTGAGCAGCCCGCGAGCGCCGTCCAGCGCTTTTTGACGATCATGATCCACCGAGCAGACCACCAGTTGCGGGCGATCCAGATCGTAAACCGTTCGCCCGGATTTACGCGCACCTTTGTCCAGTTGCTCCATGGCGTAATCGTTGTACTCGGGCGGCACGCAATAGTTCAGCACCGCGCCGTCAGCGATCTCGCCGGTCAGCTCCATCATCTTCGGGCCCGTGGCGCCGATGTAGATAGGGACGTTGCGGGGCTCGCGGCGGCCATGCACCACATCCAGTTCGATGCCGTCTACATGGATGAATTCGCCGTGGAAGGTGACGCGTTCCAACGCCAACAGCTTTCGCATGACATACACGGTTTCTCGCATGGCCGTCAGGGGCTTGCGCCGATGAATGCCTACGTTGCGGGCCAGCGGATCCCACCAGGCCCCGATGCCGCAGATGATGCGGTTGGGAGCCAGATCATCAAGGGTGAGATAAGTGGATGCCAGCAATCCGATGTTGCGGGTCCAGTTGTTGATGACGCCGCTGCCGATTTTGATACGCTCTGTCACGGCGGCAAAAGCGGCCATAGGCACAATGGCGTCGCGCACCAGGCGCGATTCCGCCTGCCAAACAGCTTCGAAACCCTTCTGTTCGGCGTATTGAGCCAGTTTCATGCCCTCCCGAATGGGATGGGCGTCTTGCAAATACAAACCTACGCGATCCACAGGCGCCTCCATGGTTGAATTGTGGGGATGTTTGGATATGATAAGGTGGACTGCTTTGCAGGAAAATCGTCCTTAATCATCGATGAAAGTTTCATTGTATGCACGAAATGGGTTTTGGTCAAGGAAGGTTGTTTGCTAAGGTAGTCTGTCTGTTTTCGCTGGCTTGGCTTCTGCTGCGGCAGCCCCCCTCAGTCCCCCCCGCAAGCGGTGGGGAGGGCTCTCCGTCTGCAAAAAAACTTTGCAAACCAGCGGCTCCCGCCCCTGCAAAGGAGCGAAGCGACTGGCGGGGGAGGGCCGGGGTGGGGGCCAAGTCCAGCGGCCAAGGCTGCAAAACTGACGAACGCTGTCTTGAATGTTGGCTCAGCAGGCCTACCTTAGTAGTTACCACGGAAGGTTGATTGCGGGCGTTGGCGTTATTTCTCGATGCCCGCCATCTGCAGGCCCGCGTCGAGGATGGCGTTCAGCTTGTCGCCGTGGGTGGTCTCGGCGTAGACGCGGATGAGGGGCTCGGTGCCGCTGAAGCGAATGGTGAGCCAGCCGCCATCTTCCATGACGAATTTATAGCCGTCGATGGTGACTTTCTCCATCACCTTCAGTCCGGCGATGGTCTGAGGCTGGGCTGCGTCCAGACGTTTTTGGGCCTCTTCCTTGAACTCGTTGGATTCCAGCGGCGTGTCGATGCGGTGATAGTAGTGCGGCCCGCCCACCATCTCGAACAGACGATCCAGCAATTGCGCGGGTTTGAGGCCCGTCTTCACCATCAAATCCAGCAGGAAGAGATTGCCCAAAATGCCGTCGCGTTCGGGAATGTGAGCGCCGAAGGCGTAGCCGCCGCTCTCTTCGCCGCCGATCATGGCGTGCACTTCCTGCATCTTGGGCGCGATGTACTTGAAGCCCACGCCCGTCTCGTAGATGGGAACATCGAATTTGGCGGCCAGCTTGTTGAGCATGGTGGTGGTGTTCAGGCTCTTGACGATGGGCCCGCGCTCGCCGCGGATATCCAGGAAATACATGGCCAGCAGACCGAACACTCGCAACTGATCTACAAACTGACCGTTTTCATCGCCCAAACCGCAGCGATCCGCGTCGCCATCCATGATGCAGATGGCGTCGGCATGCCGCGCCTTGCCAAAGGCCAGGCCCGCGTCCACGTTGGGCGGGATAGGCTCGGGCCGTTTCATCTCCGGGAAGATGGGGTTGCGTTCGGCGTGGGTTTCGAAGACATGAGTCGAGCCTCCGGCCAGCAATTCGCTGAGCCAGCCAGCGCCGTTGCCCCACATGGGCTCCACCGCCACGGTCAGGCCCGCATCGCGGATGGGCTGCAAGTCCACCAGTTTTTCGATCTGGGCCACGTAGGCAGGCTTGGGATCGAAGGGCATGATCAGCCCGGCATCCACGCCATCGTCGAATTTCATGCGTTTGACGCCGGCCATGTCGTCGGGAATGCGGGCTTCGATGGCTTTCAGGCCCGAGGGGGCGATGGCGCCGCCCTGGGGATCGCGCACCTTGAAGCCATTGTCGCTGGGGGGGTTGTGACTGGCGGTGATGTTGACGGCGCCAATGGCGTTGCGAGCCACCACGCTGTAAGAGATGACCGGCGTGGGCGTGCTGAAGCCGGTGAAATGCACCGGGATGTCGTTGGCGGCCAGCACTTCGGCCACGGCCGCGGTGAAATCCTCCGCTCCGAAACGCCGGTCGCCGCCCACGACCACGCCTTGCTGCACCAGCTCGGGCGCATAAGTCGCCTTGAGATAATCGGCGAAGCCCTGGGCGCAGCGCCGCACGTTGTCGAAGGTGTAATCTTCGGCAATCTTGCCGCGCCAGCCGTCGGTTCCGAATTTGATTTTGAATGCCATGAGTCTTGATCCTTGATGCAAGTCTGTTTGGGGGGCATGGCCCTGAACCATGCCTGGTTTACCAGTTGATGTTGGGAGATGTGCGGCTGGGCTCCACATCTTTCAGGCGTTCGATATCCGCATCCACCATCATCTCCACCAGTTCTTTGAATGTGACCTCGGGCTCCCAGCCCAATTTTCGACGGGCCTTTGACGCGTCCCCAACCAATAGATCCACTTCGGCGGGGCGGTAGTAGCGGGGATCGATCTTGACGTAGCGCTCCCAGTCCAGATCCGCGTGCTCGAAGGCGATGCGTATGAGTTCGCCCACGGTGTGAGTCTCGCCCGTGGCCAGCACGTAATCATCGGGCTCATCCTGTTGCAGCATCATCCACATGCCGCGCACATAATCGCCGGCGAAGCCCCAATCGCGGCGGGCTTCGAGATTGCCCACCCGCAGTTCGTCGGTCAGGCCCCACACAATGCGGGCCACGCCCATCGAAACCTTGCGGGGCAGAAACTCCAGCCCGCGGCGGGGCGATTCATGGTTGAACAGGATGCCCGAGACCGCGAACATGTCGTAGCTCTCTCGATAATTCACCGTGATCCAGTGGCCGTACACCTTGGCCACGCCGTAGGGGCTGCGGGGCCAGAAGGGCGTGCTCTCCCGCTGAGGCACTTCCTGCACCTTGCCGAACATCTCGCTGCTGGAAGCCTGATAGAAGCGGATGCGCTTGTCTACGATGCGGATGGCTTCCAACATGCGGGTGACGCCCAGGCCCGTGACCTCGCCCGTCAGGATGGGCTGACTCCACGATGTGGGCACAAAGGATTGGGCTGCGAGATTGTACACCTCGTCCGGGCGATGCTCCTCCAGCAGCCCGATGAGGCTGGTCTGATCGATGAGATCGCCGTGAACGATCTGGATTTTGTGCTGAATGTGCTGGATGCGGCTGAAATTGCTGGTGCTGCTGCGGCGCACGACGCCGATGACGTCGTAGCCATTTTGGAGTAACATTTCGGCAAGATACGAACCATCCTGGCCCGTAACGCCGGTTATCAATGCCTTTGGCATAGAGCATACCTCGTTGTATGGGATTATTTTCGCAACCATACAGGCCTCGGCGAGAAAAGGCCTGGTGAAGCAACGCTGGCCATTGATGCCACCCCACGTCATGCGTAAACCGTCAAACGTCAGGGGGTTGTCGGCAGCGTAGCATCCTGCAACGAGCCGTAGCACTGTTACATCAGGATGACGTTTGACGCTTGACGTTTGACTTTCTTGGCATGTCGTCTGTTGGCGGTTCCAGCCTTCAAGGTCTGACAAGGGAGCTGTATAGTCGCTATTTCGTCACTTTTTCCCGCCACTCATCGAGGATGTCGGCGAGGGTTTGTTCGAGAGGGATGTCGGCCCGCCACCCTGTTGTTCGCTGCAGTTTGGCTGGATCGCAGACGATGACGGGAATGTCGGACGGGCGCATGCGTTCGGGATCGATTTCGGTGCGGATGGGCGTTCGACTCATCTCCAGCAGGATGTTCAACATCCGTTTGATGCTGACGGCCCGGCCGCTGCCGACGTTGTACACATCGCCCGCCTGGCCCTGGTTGATGAGCAGCCAGTAGGCCCGCACCACATCCCGCACATCGGTGAAATCTCGATGAGCGTCCAGGTTGCCGTGCCGCAGCACGGGCGGTTTCAGCCCCGCCTCGATCTCGGCCACCTGTTTGGCGAAGCTGGACGCGACGAACATCTCGCGCTGGCCCGGCCCGATGTGATTGAACGGACGCACTCGCACCGCCTGGATGCCGTGGCTGTGATGATACTGCCAGCCCAGCATTTCCTGGGCCACCTTGCTCACCGCATAGGGCGAGATCGGGCGCAAGGGCGTTTCCTCATCGATGGGCAGGTCTTCTTGCTCGATGACGCCGTATTCGTCTCCCGAACCGATCACCAGGATGCGGCTCTCCAGCCGCGCGTCGATCATGGCCCGAAAGATGTTGAGCTGGATGTGCACGTTCTGATCAAATGTGGCCCAGGGATTTTTCCACGAATAGGGCACGAAAGATTGTCCCGCCAGGTGGAAGATGAAGTCCGGCCGCCAGCGGGCCATGAGGTCGATCACCGCGGTTTCATCTTGCAGGTCGATATGCTCGAACCGAACGCGGGAAGAATCGACTTCCGGCAGGGGAATCTTGTAGTAAACCGAGCCAATGATGTCCAGATCGGTTTCCTGCAGCAGATAGGTGATGAGATGGCGGCCAACGAAACCGGCCGAGCCAGTGACCAGAGCGCGCATGAAAGGATTATACCAAAGAGATGGAGAAATCGGAGAGTATGCCCGGCCGGTTATCTGCGGGGGCGCTGTACCGTGAGTAGGCTCTCCTACGTCATTTCGAGGGAGCGCAGCGACCGAGAAATCCCCATGCTAACGAGGAGATTCCTCCTCCCTTCGGTCGTCGGAATGACGTAACAAGGGCGTTTCATCGGCATCAATGCAGGCCCGCCCGCGATGGGGCGCCTTGCAAAGGGGGCGGGGGGCTGTGCTAGAATGAGGCGGAAATAGTGTAAATCAAGCAGCCTGCGCGGAATAATTTGCAGCAGAGCATCGTATTGCAATCGGAAGGAATCTCATGGATGAGAATGATTGGTTGGACTCTCTCAACGAAAAACAACGAGAGGCCGTTACGTTTCGGGCGGCGCCATTGCTGGTGTTAGCCGGGCCTGGGAGCGGCAAAACCCGCATCATCACGCATCGCATCGCCTGGCTGATAGGCGAACAGGGCGCTGAGCCCGAGTCGATTCTGGCGGTCACATTCACAAATCGCGCGGCTGAGGAGATGAAGGAGCGTTTGTTTGCACTTTTGGGCGACAAGGCGGAGCGCATCTGGATTCACACGTTTCACGCCGCGGCAATGCGCATCTTGCGCAAATTCGGCGAGCGCATCGGATTAGCGCCCGATTTCATCATTTTGGATGAGGATGATCAGCGATTGCAAATCGCCCGCCAGTTGCGCTTGCTGAATCTCAGTCGGGAGCAGTATTCGCTGGGGGAGATCGCCTCGATCATCAGCCAGATGAAGAGCAACCTTCTCAATCCCGAATCGCCTGCAGAAAATATCGATCCCGCCGTGACCGAGGTGATTCGGGCCTACGAAACCTGGTTGAGAGAGCATCATGCCCTGGATTTCGACGATCTCCTGCGCTTTGCGGTGCTGCTGTTGCGGCAGGAGGGTGATGTGCGGGCCTTCTATCGGAAAAAGCTCAGGCATATCCTGGTGGATGAGTATCAGGATATCAACAAGGCGCAATACGAGTTCATCTCCCTGCTGGCGCCGCCTGCGGCCAGCATCACCATCGTCGCAGATGCAGATCAAACCATCTACGGCTGGCGGGGATCGAATCCCGCTTATGTGACCGATTTCGAGAAGCGGTACAGCCCCGCCGTCATCAATCTGCCTTACAGCTATCGCTGCCCCCCCAGCATTCTTTATGGCGCACAATATCTCATCGCCAGAGATGACAAAGGGGACGCTCATCGCGCCTTCATGCAAAGCAAGGCCCAGGGCCCAGACGCGCCCATCTATCATTACATCTTCCGCAACATCCGCCAGGAGCAGGAATGGCTGACCGCGCTCATTCGCAAGCTCATCCAGGAGCGCGGCTACAAGCCGGGAGACATCGTCATCCTCTATCGCACCCATCGTCTGGCCGGGCCGGCGGAACAGGCGTTGCTCGAAGCGGGCTTTCGGGTGCAGCGCGTGCGGCCCAAGAGCTTTTTCGATCGCCGTCAGGCCCGGGAGATCATCAGCTACCTGCAAATGGCCCGGGCGCTGACCGAGCAGGATTTCACCAGCATCATCAACTTCCCCGTGCATCAGGTGGACGAACTCACCATGGTGCAGCTTCGGCGGCTGGCTCAGGTGCAGGGCGTCGATCTGGTGACGCTGGTGCGCAATGTGGATGATTACCCAGAGATCAGCCCCCTCACCCGCCATCACCTGCGCCGGATGATGGCGATGGCGGAGCATGACCTGCCCGATCTGGAAAGCGACGCGGCCGAGGCCGTGAGCGCCATTTTCGAACGTCTGGACGCGTTGCGCTCCCCCTGGCGACGCCCGGAGCAATCGCTGCTGGCCCGGCTCATGGATTCCACCCGGGACCAGCGGGCGGTGGATCGCATCCTGCACGCCCTGGAAGCGGGCCAGCCGCTGTTCATTCGCAGCGATGACGATCTGGATAGTCGCATCGCCGCCTTTATCCTCCACAGGGCGCTGCGCGACTATCTCGGCGTCGAGGCGGACATCAATCCCGCTGCGCCGCCGCCCGATGATGCGCTGATCATCTTTTTTGGAGAATCGCCGCAGCTCGCCGAGCCCGACGCGCTCATCCCTCCCCAAGGACTCTTCCCCCGCAGCGTTTGGGCGTGGCGTTGGGTGCAACAATTGTTGCTGGCTCACGAAAAACTGGCCGATGGGCGCTATGTCGTTTACGACGTGGAGACCACGGGGGCCAACGTGCGCCGGGATGAACTGGTGGAGATCGGCGCGCTGGCCTACGAGCATCGGCAGCCGGTCGAATCGCCTTTCCGCGCCCTCATCCGCCCCGAGCGCGGCTACATCCCCAAGGCGGCCACCCGCGTGCATGGCATTCGTTACGAAGATGTCAAGAACGCGCCCACCATCGCCCAGGTCTTGCCCGATTTCCTCGATTATGTGGGACGAGACACGCTGGTGGGGCACAACATCGCCCGTTTCGACAACCGTTTCATCGATAAAGCCTGCGGCGAGCATCTCGACGGGCGGGGATTTTACCCGCTGTTCATCGACACCCTGCGTCTGGCCCGTCGCCTGCTTCCCGAACAGCGGCATTACTCGCTGGAACATCTCAGCCACGCGCTGGGGCTGCACAAAGGCCCTATCCAGCATCGGGCGCTGGACGATCTGCGGGTGACCGCAGACCTGTTTTATCTGCTAACCGATTATCTGCTGGCGGAGAAGGAGCAAGAGGCGCTGGCCGAGTATCTGCCGCTGGTGGGGCTCGGGATTTTGGCCCGGGAGGAGAGCGACGCGGCTATCCGCAACCTGCTGCTGGATGCGGCCGCGCGCATGGCCGCGGTCGATAACGGGCGTCATCTTCTGGATGAGCTGCTGGATTCTCTCCCCGCCGACTTGCAGCTTCCCGCGCTGGATTTGGTTCGCCAGATAGATGAACGACGGCCGCGGCGGGATGAAGAGGATGAACAATGGGATGACTTGCAGGAGCTTTTCTTCAGGCATGTAGAGGCGTTTCGCAAATATGGACGGGATCACAGCCTGCGGGCGTTTCTCGACTATCGGGCGCTGCTCACCAACATGGATTCTTTCGCCCATGAGGCCCGGGAAGACGCCATCAACATGATGACGCTGCACAACGCCAAGGGCGTCGAATTCCCTGTGGTGATTATCGTGGGCGTCGAGCAGGAGAACCTGCCCATCTGGCGCAGTCTGGATGACCCCAAAAAGGTGGAGGAGGAGCGCCGCGTGTTCTATGTCGGCGTCACCCGGGCGAAGAATGCCGTCTATCTCTTTTCCACCAACGATCGGGGAGATGGGTTTTATCGCGAGCCCTCTCGTTTCGCATTCGATATTCCGCCCCAATATATCCGACATTTTCGTATCTTCTCCAACGGCAAAGTCGAAGAAATCCAGCGCGTAGGCAGGCGCAAGAGCAGGACGAAACGCGCCTGACGTATAGTCTATGTAGTCCGCCCGGCGATGAAGTCGCCGGGCTACAAAACAGCGCCGGATAAATCCGGCTAGCCCCGCAGGGGCGCTGTTTCTAGCCGGGGGACTTCATCCCCCGGCGCTGGGGGCGGGCGAGAAGCGCCTCCGGCCTATGACCAGATTATTTTGCCAGCGTTCCTTACTCGTCCAGTATTGCGACGAAAGGGGAAGTTATTTCTGAACGCTCACTATGGACACGATCCTCGTCCCCATCTCCCGGCCCGAACAGGCCGCCATCCTCTCCACGTTCATTCTGCCCGTGGCCCGAGGCGAACATGCGCGGGTCATTTTGTTGCATATTTCGCTGGCTCGCTATGATCAACAGGGCGAAGCCCTGGCCTCGGACGAGGATGAAGACATCTCCTGGCTGCAGAAAGCTGCGGGCGCATTCGAGAAAGCGGGCGTGGCGGTGCAAATGGCGCGCCGCGAGGCCCATAGCATCGCCGGGGGCATCCGCGACGCCGTGCGGGAATTCAAGCCCGATCTGCTGGCGCTGAGCTGGCGGCGGCCCGGCCCGGGCGAAAAGGATGATGACGTTACGCTGCACGATCTGTTGATGGATGTGCCTTGCGATCTGGTGGTGTGGCGGGGGACGAGAGCCGCGCCGCCTCCGCACCGGGTGCTCATTCCCAGCGCGGGCGGCCCCAACGTCGAGCTGGGCTTTCGTTTCGCCGAGGATTTTCATCGGGCGTATGGCAGCAAGCTGGCGTTGCTCACCGTAATCCCCGTAAACGCCAGTGATGAAGACGTCATCCAGGCCCGAAAGATGCTGGAGGAGCGAGCTCGCAGCGCCCTGGCGGATCTCTCCATTCCCTGGGAGGCGGTGGCGTTGAACGTGGTGCGGGCGGCGTCTCCCGCTGAGGGCATTTTGCGCATGGCCACGCCTCTGCACGCCGATGTGGTCATCATCGGCGCTTCGCGCGAGGGGGTGATGCACCGCCTCCGTTTCGGAGAAATCCCGGAAAAGGTGGCGGCCGAGGCGCAATCGCCGGTGCTGGTCATCAAGCGTCCCCTGCCGCGGCGAGTGACCTTTTATCGCCGGGCGTGGGATCTGGCGATGAAGATCACGCCTGATCTGACCGAAGCCGAGAAGGTGGATGTGTACCGGGAATCCAGGCGCAACGCCCGAATGTCCCGAGATTTCTTCACCATGATCGCGCTCTCCACCGCCATCGCCACCCTGGGGCTGATGCTCAACGCACCGGCGGTGATCATCGGGGCCATGCTCATCGCGCCGCTGATGGGCGCTATCATCGCCATGGGCCTGGGCGTTGTGCAAGGTGACGCCCGGCTGCTCTCGCTGGGCGCGAAAACCACTCTGGCGGGCGTTGGAGCCACGGTGCTGGTCAGTTTTTTTCTTGAGCTGATTATCCCCTTCGATGCGCTCACGCCGGAGATGATCGCCCGCTCAGCGCCCAATTTGCTGGACCTGGGCGTGGCGCTGGCCGCGGGCGCTGCGGGCGCTTACGCGTTGGCGCGCAAGAAGGTCTCGTCATCATTGCCCGGCGTGGCCATCGCAGTGGCCCTCATCCCGCCCCTTGCCACGACGGGCATGGCCCTGGCCCTCGGCGCGTGGCGGGTGGCGCTGGGCGCGGGCCTGCTCTTCCTCACCAACCTGGTGGGCATCGTGGCCATGAGCAGTTGGGTGTTCCTTTCTATGGATTTCAAGCCCGAAGCAACCCGCCGGGACCGTATGCGCCTTTTCGCCCGGGGATGGCAGGCCATCCTTTTTATGATTTTGCTCATCACGATTCCCCTGGCCGTGGTGACAGTGCGCCAGATCAGCGAACAGCGCGTTCATGGCGCTATCGAGCAGGCGCTGGCGGCGGAGTTCCGGGACATGCCGGGCGTGACGCTGCAAGATTGGCGGTATCGAACTGAAGATGGGGTTTTGAATCTGGAGCTGGAGTTGGAAATGGAGCGTGAGACGACGTTCTCCGAATCTACGGCCATCCAGAATCACCTGTCCGAACGATTGGGACGTCCTGTCGCCCTGACGCTGAAGATCATCCCCACTATTCGTCTGGAGGCCGGAGGAGCGTCCGGCGAATTGCCCGCGCCGACGCCCGTCGGCCAATAGCCCGCGCCAGGCGGGCCTGGGCCGATACCGATGAAAATCCCTTGTTCCGTCATTTCGACGACCGCAGGGAGGAGGAATCTCATCGCTTACAAGGGGATTTCTCGGTCGCTGCGCTCCCTCGAAATGACGGTCGTAATGCGTGATTCGTGATGCGTGACGACCTCACGCATGACGCATTACGCATCACGCCCGTTGTAGACTCGCCCGACGTTGGCTTTGCCAACCTTCAGCAACTAGCGTCATCCTATTTTGGGAACAGTCCAACGGCGGGCGAGCCCGCGCCGATACCGATGAAAGACGAGGACACGGATTGACACGGCCTTCGGTCACAGATTTTTTGAATTATCCGTGTTTTTCTGTGTTCATCCGTGTTCTATTTTCAAAGCAGGCTCTAATGGGTTTTCTGGAAGACCAGGATGTAGGAAAAGTGTTTGCGCGGCCAGGGAGGGCAGTTTTCGATGGTTGTGCAAACGTCCCCCAGCTTGCCGATGAGGGGAGCCGGATCCATGTCTTTCAATCCCAGCTTGGTGGTGACTTCGCTGCTCACCGGCTGACCATTGAGACTGGCGATCTTCAGCCGGAAAAGCTGGGCGTACATGGTGATCTCGGCTTTGCCCGGGCCTTTCTCGCCCGAGACCACATTCACCGGGGATTGCTGCTCCTCGTTGACGATCTGCGCGCCGTTCAGGGGATCGCCCGCTGCATCGAGCACGGTGATGAAGATGTTCATCTGGCCGCCCTGGCCCATGCCGCCGTTGTTTTCGCCCTCGCCCAAAATCCGCAGCTCCGCCACCCGAAAATCGACCTGGGGAACGGGCGTGTTGGTGGGCGCGGGCGTCGGCGTGGGCTGCGCCGGACGAGGCGTCGCTGTGGGAGGAATGGGCGTCGCCGTGGCGGTTGGGACGGGCGTGGGCGTTTGGGTGGGAAGCGGCGTGGGCGAAGAGGTTGGCGTGGGGGAGGCCGTCGGCGTTGCCGTGGGGATGGGAGTCGCGGTGGGCGGCAGGGGCGTGGGCGTGGGCGTCCACGTGGCCCGGACTGCGATTTCGGGCGCGGGCGCGGGCGTGGAGGCGTGACCGCACCCGCTGAGGAGGACGATTACAAGCAAGAGAAGGAGGATCGTTGTCGTTCGGTTCATTTTTTCTGCATCCCGCGGTAAATGGATTCCCGCAGTTCGATTTCCAGTTCGTCGGCGTGGGGGACGCCCAGCGCCCGGGCGCGGGCTATCACGCCATCGATGTCGTAGGGCAGACGGATGATTTCCATGCCAAAAGGCTGCTCCCGATCCTCGCTGTCGCGCACGCCGGAGAGGATGACGTAAGTGGCGCGAGGCTCATCCAGGGGGTTGCCCACGCTGCCCGCGTTGAACAGGGTTTTATTCTTGGGGATGAAAAAGGGCATGATGAAAGCGTGGTGGATGTCTCCATAACCAACGATGTCGGGCTCTGGCTGCTCCAAACCCGTGAGTGCTGTGTTTTGGAACATGGCCAGCTTTGTTTCGTGGGAGGATTCTGGATAGACCCGATGCCAAACGCCCTGGACCGAAGCATGAAAGAGCCTGATTCGGCGTCCGCTGAGGAGGATATCCGCGGAAAAGGGCAGGCTGCGCAGCCATTCGATGCGTTCGGGCCCGATGCGTCGTCGATGCCATTGCACCGACTGGCTCTGGGTTTCCTCCCGCAGCATCAGATCATCCCAATTGCCAAAGATGTTGACATCGCAAACCTGACGGCAAAGATCGATCACCTCTGGCCCGTCCGGGCCCTTGCCCGCGATATCGCCCAGATTGTAAATGGCCGAGACGCCGCGGGCGCGACAATCTTCCAAAACCCTTTCCAGCGCCGTCAGATTGCCGTGGATATCGGAGATGACGGCGATCTTCTGGATGTCGTTCGCCAAAATCGGCTCCCCTCAGCTCTTTTTGAAGGTGATTTCCCCGTCCACTTCCAGTTCGTCCAGAATCCCCATAATCACAGCATCCACCGGGCGGTTTTTGGTGATATCTGTCTGGCGGGCGGAGCTGCCCTGGGCCAGAATCACCAATTCTCCAACGCCCGCGCCCACAGAATCGATGGCGACGAATGGTTTTCCCACCAGTTCGTTGCGGTGGGTGGCCTCCTGCACGACCAATAGCTTGAGTCCTCGCAACTTTTCATCTTTGATGGTGGCTACGGCAGAGCCCACCACGCGGGCGATCATCATAATGCTTTCTCACAAACAGTGGGGGGGAGGAGGGATGAAAACTAAGTAACCGTCTAAAAATTAGTTCCCGTTTTGCGTTCACCGACTGAAGTCGGACTCTTCAGGCCTACGGCCTCAAAGGCGGCCTTCTCCGCCTATTTCAATCCCGTTGTGGGGTCGCCGTAGGGCGACCTTGAGGCGCGAAGCGCCTAAAGAGCCCGAGTTTACTCGGCCAGTGATGCAACGAAAAAGGGAAGTTATTTCTGGACGTTCACTAAGGCACGGTTCAGACCGTCCTTCTTGCACCTTTACAATTTCATGTGGTCAACGCCTGGCAAAACACGTCAAACGTAAATCGTCAAATGTCAAAGCGTAGTGAAGATGCTAGGCATCTTCCGAGACTGCGCTCGGAAGATGAGGCTCTTTGGGGCAGCATGAGGCAAGACGTTTGCCTCTTTCGCCGGGGGATAAAGTCCCCCGGCTAGGAACAGCGCCCCTTCGGGGCTAGCCGGATTCATCCGGCGCTGTTTCATAGTCCGTCGACTTCATCGCCGGGCGGCGGTTGGTCACGAAGATCGAGAAAAATGTCTGGCTGCACTGAAAAAATCTTCAACACGGAGGCACAGAGTGCACGGAGGAAGAAAAAGGTGAGATTTGGAGAGGAATTTCTCTGTGAACTACCACTATTTTCTCCGTGTCCTCCGTGTCTCTGTGGTGAAATGACCTTTTTGCAGTGGAGCCATGTCTCGATCTCAATGCACTAAGCGCCTGTTTTCGACGTTTGACGTATGACGTTTGACAAGGAAATTGTAAAGATCGTTTTGAATGAGAATGAACATGCAAAAACTGACGCTTGAGTCTCCCTCATTATACGCCTCTTCCCGCCATCGTCAACTCTCGGGCGAGGGCGTGGCTGCGGGCGATGGCGAGGGGGGCGGCGTAATGGTGAAAGGGTATTGATCCGCCGGAACGGGCGTGATGTCAGGTTCGCCCAGGGCTTCGTCCAGCTTGAAAAAGGTCAGCCAATCGTCCAGCGTGTAGCTGGCGAATTCTTCCGCCCGGGCCGAAAAGTAAGGCTCGGCGCGTTGATACGTCCATCTCATGCCAAAATAAGCGGCGATGAGAACGAGCAGGAAGAAAAAAGCGTATCCGCGATTGAATTTTCGCATGGGTTCTATTGTGCGAGCGAACGACAAAGTTCCAGTTTTTTGCAATCGCGCCGAATTTATGGCATAATGCGTTTCGTTCGGGTGAGTAGCTCAGCTGGTTAGAGCGCACGGTTCACATCCGTGAGGTCGGGGGTTCGAGTCCCTCCTCGCCCACTATCGAAGACTGCCGGAAGGCGGTCTTTTTTTGTTTCAAAGGTGCAACGCACTTACCACAAGTCTCAAGTGCGTCGCACCTGCAATTTTCCGTTCGTCATGGGCGTGCTGCCGCTCATGGCGGCTGTTTTGGAATAGAACGCGGATGACGGCTACTCAAAAAGAAAGGCCGTCCCGATGAAGAGAACGGCCCCATACTGACGAAGGGTGAAAGTTTATAGCACGTAGATAAAAATCAGGTTCATCGCCAGCAACAGAACCACCATCAATGCAACAACGATGCCCAGCTTCTTCATATCCGGGGCGAAGAACGGGTATTCTTTGGCCCAGTCGATGCTGTCGGTGGTGGCGTCTTTGGCGGCCAGAGGGTTGGAGATGGGCGCCTGGGCGGTGACGGTGACGGGTTTTGCCGCGCTGCTGGCTGCGTTCTCCTGGGCCTCGGATGGAACCGTGTAGACGGGAACGTTTGGTTTGCGTTGCTTGCGTTGTTTGCTTGATTTTCTTTTTTTGGCCATGATTGCAATTCCAAAAATGATGGGATGTGGAGCACACTATAGCATAAACATGAGCGGAAAAGCAAAATGATCGGTAACTGCCAAGGTAGTTGGCCCCAACCGTCCTTTTTTGCCACGAAGACACGAGGGGAACGAAGACACGAAGTCATTCAAAAAAGGTTTGGGGGCGCCCTAAACGAGTTGGAGCCAGTCGGGTGTTTTGACGAATGATGAAGTCGCCTACAGGTGCGACGCACTTACCACTGTTTCAAGTGCGACGCACCTTTGGGCTAGCCCCGCAGAGGCGCTGGAGCCAAAGATGAACCGCACCGCGATGAAATCGTGCGTTTGACCTGATCGCCCGTCCATGATAAGCTTGGGGAGACTTATGTCATTCTTTCCCCCTACTCAAATCCCCCCACGGCATTCCTATGTTTCGTTCCATCTGGTTTTGGGTTGTTGCAATCGTTATCGTTGCGACGATTTTATTCGGGCGCGATCAAATCGCATCTTATTTCGAGAAAATCCCCATGTCGGCGCAGGAGCGCACGACCGATACGCGGACGCTGGCTTCCGCCACGCCTCACGCCATCGCGACGCATTCATCATACGCCACCGCCACGGCCCGGCCAACCTCTCGACCGGCATCCACGCCCGCGCCCCGGTATGCGACCTATGTGGTGAAAAAGGGTGATACGCTTTACAGCATCGCCCAGCGTTATCATACCCATGTCAAAACATTGCAGCGCATAAACAATATCGTCGATCCTTCCACCCTCTATGTGGGCCAGGAGATCAAGGTTCCTGCAACGATTTCCTCTGCCAAATTCACGCCTGTCCCCAAGGCTGGAACCATCCCATACAAGGTGAAAAAAGGCGACACCCTTTCCAGCATCGCTCGCAAATTCAACACATCTACGCCTGAGCTGCAAAAGCTCAACCATCTCCCCAATCCCAACGATCTGGTGGTGGGGTCTGTGATTTTGGTTCCCGCCACGACCACGCCGGTTTCCTCTCCCGCGTCATCGGGCCCGAAAACGCCCGCCCCCACCGCAGCGAAGGGGGATGTTCACGCCCAGCCTGCGCCCGCCACAGCCTCCTCCGCCGGGGGCTCGGCGACGATGCAGCCCGCCGTCCCCACTCACACCCCCACGCCAACCCCCATTCCCACCATGCCCAGCGTGTGCGATGGCGCTCAGGATGCGGTGTTTGTCTGGGGCGTGAGCTTTTGCATCCCGCCCGGATGGGATCTGCAGGAGTACGCCCATCCGCATCGCACGGCGCTCATCAGCAAGCATGAAGCCAGCGGCGATCTCAGCATTTACGCCATCAGCCGCCTGGATGGCTCGCCCCATGCGCCTTTGAGCTGGAGCATGAGGCAGGCCAGGAAGTCGGTGTCTTCGGAAATAGCGTCGATCATTCCCGGCGGCCTGGCGGAGCCGGAGGAGTGGACGCTGGCGACCAGCATTCGCATCGCCAAGCTGGAAGGGCAGATGTCGGAGGCCCGCACAACGTATCTCAAAACCGGTCAT
>JALWDV010000019.1 GCA_027036755.1 Anaerolineae bacterium | reverse complement strand
GGGCTACAAAACAGCGCCGGATAAATCCGGCTAGCCCCGCAGGGGCGCTGTTTCTAGCCGGGGGACTTCATCCCCCGGCGCTGGCGGCGTTGCTGTTTCTTCAACCGAAATAGGACGCACCCATTTGGAATTGCTGGACGTGACGCATGACGCTTGACGTTTGACGCCGGTTGGCGCCTCGCCCGACGTGGGCGTTGCGAACCTTCAGCAAGCAGCAATGATTCTATCAACGCTCAGACAGCGCCAACGCCAGCGCTCCCATCACGCCCGCGCGGTCGCCCAGACCGGGCGGCGCGATGTAGCGCTCGATTTCATGGAGGATGGCGGGGTGCTGGACGTAGTCCGCCAGCAATGCCTGCACCGCGGTTCTGATCTTGGGGAATAGCTGACGCTGATTCATAACGCCGCCACCCATGATGATGCGCTCGGGCGAGAGGGTGAAGATGATGTTGACCAGGCCCAGAGCCAGATAGTGCGCCTCCAGGTCCCAGGCGGGATGTTCGGGAGGCAGTTCATCGCCCGGTCGTCCCCAGCGCTGTGCGATGGCCGGGCCCGATGCCATCCCCTCCAGGCAATCGCCATGATACGGACAAACGCCCGGAAAAGGATCGCGCTCCCAATCGTGGGGCAGGCGCAGATGCCCCATCTCGGGGTGCAAGAGCCCGTGCATCAATGCGCCGTTGATCATCCCGCCGCCGCCAATGCCCGTGCCGATGGTGAGATAGACGAAATCGCTCACGTCCTGGGCCGCGCCCCATCGTTTTTCGCCCAGGGCCGCGGCGTTGACGTCGGTGTCGAAGGCTACAGGCAGGCCCAACGCCTCTCCCAACGCCCCCGCCACATCGACATGCTGCCAGCCGGCCTTGGGCGTGGTGGTGATGAAGCCCCAGGTGGGCGAGCCGGGCCGCAAATCCACCGGCCCGAAGGAGCCCACGCCGATAGCCTGCACGTGCGGAAATCGGCGGAAAAAATCGATGGTTTTGGCCAGGGTATCCTCGGGCGAGGTGGTGGGGAAGGTGATGGTTTCGCGGAGATGGCCCGTTGTATCGCCAACCGCACAGACGAATTTGGCACCGCCGGCCTCAACGCCGCCGTAGAGGGCAGTTCGGGCCATAATCAGTACACTTCGGGCACAAAGTTCTGATATTCCATGGGGGGGCGCATGTATTTGGTGCGCGGTTCGGGCCGCGGGGGCAGTTCGATGGGCCCGGGGGTTAGGTCTTCGTAGGGAATCATGCTGAGAAGGTGATGGATGGTGTTCAGGCGGGCGCGGCGTTTGTCATCCGAATTCACCACCCACCAGGGCGATTGCTTGATGTCGGTGTAGGCGAACATCTCGTCTTTGGCCTTGGAGTACTCCTCCCACAAGGCTCGGGCCTTGATGTCCATGGGGCTCAGCTTCCAGCGTTTGGTGGGGTCTTTGGCCCGGGCCTGGAATCGCCGCTCCTGCTCCTCTTTGCTCACCGAAAACCAGTATTTGATGAGAATGATGCCCGAGCGAATCAGCATCCGCTCGAAGACGGGGGCCGAGCGCAGGAACTCCCAGTACTCCTCTTCGGTGCAAAAGCCCATGACCCGCTCGACGCCCGCCCGATTGTACCAACTGCGGTCGAACAGCACCATTTCGCCCGCGGCGGGCAGATGCGCCACGTAACGCTGGAAATACCACTGGGTTTTCTCTTTTTCTGTGGGAACGCCCAGCGCCACCACCCGCACAACGCGTGGATTCATGCGTTCGGTGATGCGCTTGATGACGCCGCCCTTGCCCGCGGCGTCCCGCCCTTCGAAGATCACCACAACACGCAGCCCCTCGTGCTTGATCCACCCCTGCAGTTTCACCAGCTCGATCTGGAGCTTCTTCAACTCCGATTCGTAAAACTTTTTTGGCAGACGTTTTTTGTGCAACGAGGTGGGAGAATCCTCGGCCGCGACGGTCGGCTGCTTTCTCTTCTGTTGGTCTTTTGACATCATTGCCTCCAAAATGCAGAAAAACGTTGGGGGAAAGATCTCGTGGGCTTCTTTGCAGGGCTGCTTCGTAAATAGAACGCAGATGAAGCAGAAAAAGCTGATCTACGCAGATGAAACCAGATAAAATCAAAAGGGTGCGTCCTTTTTCGGTTGAAGCGTTTGCCACGTCCGCCCGGCGATGAAGTCGCCGGGCTACAAAACAGCGCCGGATAAATCCGGCTAGTACACGAAGGCCGAAATGATTGTACGGTTTGCTATGCTAATGCGCCGCGCCGGATGTGCGATCCGGCGCACTTTTCCCGCTTAACCCGCCGGATTGCGAATCCGGCTGGACGCAAGCGCGCGCAGCCAATCATACAACGACTTACGCCTCCTTGTACTAGCCCCGCAGGGGCGCTGTTTCTAGCCGGGGGACTTCATCCCCCGGCGCTGGCGGCGGGCGCGAAGCGCCCCGTTAATGAATGGATTATTTTAACTTTCCAACTCATTTGGGACGCACCCAAATTAAAAGGGTGCGTCCTAAACTGGTAAAGGAATGATCATGCTGCCAGTTTTCGTTCAGTGGTGGCCGCATGATGTTGACCATTGGATTCGGTTCTGAAAGAGAAAGCATAACGAGCAATACCTTCGCCAAAAAGTAGGAAGGAAGTGAGTGGGTGAATAGAATGGGAGAAATCACGACCAAATGGTTTCTCTCCACCATTCACACCACTCATGCCAAAGATTACCACACTTTTAACCATTTTCGAAACAACGCTTTCCAAGACGAGCCTGCGGCGGATGGCCATCGTCATCACCGCCATGCTGCGGTCGAGCGGCCGGGTGACCATGCTGGGGCTCTCACGTTGGGCGGATAAAGGAGGCAGCTACCGTACGATTCAGCGCTTTTTCCATACGGCTTTGCCATGATCAACCCTGTTCTGGCTGTTTTTCAAGAGCTACCTTCATGTTTTCCGTCACGGAGAAGGGCGTCCGCACCGACATCTACCAGGCGGTCATGCTGCACAAGTCTTTTGCGGAGCCTTTGAACGTCGTCATTATCGTCAAGACGAATCTCGCCACGCACAAGCGAGCGCATGTCGTCCTCTTCAGCACCGATCTCGACCTACCGGCGGAGAAACTTATTCGCTTTTATCGACTTCGCTTCCAGATCGAGTTCAACTTCCGCGACGCCAAACAATTCTGGGGGCTGGAGGATTTCATGGTGGTGGAGGAGACCGCCGTCACCAATGCTATCCAGCTTTCCCTGTTCATGGTGGGCGTTTCGCAACACCTCCTCCGGGCCTTCCGAGAGGAATCGCCTCAAGCAGGCGTGCTTGATTTGAAAACGCACTTCCGGGGCGAGTTCTACGCCTCGGAAACATTGAAATTGCTTCCGCAAAAACCGGAGCCTATTTTATTTCAACGCATCACTCGCTTTATCGCCCGATTAGGCAGCGTTCATAATCGGCCCCCACGGGCCAGAGCTGCCTGATTGGCGAAGGTATTGGATATCAAGGCGAAATGAGCTATAATCCAATAATCTGCAATGAAGCATGGTCTGTTCCTCCTTCACCGTGATTCGCCAAATAAATCATCGGTCAGCCAGCCAATCATCTTAACGCTCCCTGTTGTGTAGATCTGACGGGTTTGAGTTCCATCAGAGGAGAGGATAAACAGGTTACGGTACGTTTCGGGATACCTCTGCACTGCCAACCACCGGCCATCCGATGACCACATCCGAGGAACGAGGACCCCCGCTTCCGCCACAGCGATGGTTCTTGTAGCTCGAGTTCGCACATTAATAGCTTGCAATTTTGCCTGTTCGTTGGCTTGGGGTGGCAAGACAATAGTCACCTCCTGCCCATCAGGATGCCAGATGGGGTTGTAAAGCGCATCGCGGGCTCCACTGATGAGAACTTCAATTTGCCCTCTTGGTTCTGTAGGCACTAAGGTAACAGCATACTGCGGAGGATCACGTGTTTCTAAAATTGTGCACAGCAACCAACGATCATTTGGGGAAAGGAAATAACACCTTGGCGCACCTTGTTCCGAGATCGTATTGACATACTCGCGAACGTACGTCTTCACATCAATACGCCACAGTTCGACATGATTAACCGCCCCTAAGCGGTAATAGAGGAATCGGCTATCTGAGGACCAGTCAAGTGGGAAGATATTTCGGCTGGCTTCTTCCTCAATGCTAGGAACATGAGCTTCCACCAAAGGAATCTTCTGACCAGTATCAATGTTAATAATTGAAATCGTCTGAGTATAAGGGAAAGACGATAGTTGAGGAGATGTTTCAAACTTTTGTCGAATCACAGCCACATAGCGGTTATCTGGCGACCAAATTGGGTAGTTCACGTATCTCCCCACATCGATACCAGTGGCAAGCTGCTTGCGCTCCGTTCCATCGAGACGGACCACCCACAGTTCCGCCGCAAAGCGATCGTTTGTGGGCGTAAAAGTATAAGCGATCCAACTCCCATCATGTGAGAGGGCGGCGTTTACACCAAACCGGGCAGGGTCCGCTGTCGTAAGCATGCGACGCCGTTCGGGATTGACGGCACTTGCTGCCCAGAAGGTAACGGTCCCATCCGGTGCTGTTTCTGCATACACCACCTTCGGGCCAGGGGGCAGTGGCCCTGATGCTGTGGGCACAGCGGTGGGCGTACTAGACGTCGGTGGAGTGACGGTCGTGGACGCCGTAGGCACGGCGGTTGGTGTCCTTGGAGGTGTGGACGTAGCAGGCGGTGGATAAGGAGGTTGCGTCGGCGTTATTATAGTAGGTGACTGAAAAACTTGCGATGCAGGTTCTATATCTCTTGGCAACCCGTGAATCGTCAAAACTAAGGCTATCAGTAGCACTCCTAACGCCAACAGGCCCAGCATTCCTCCTGCTATACTCGTGGATCGTTTCATTTTGCACTTCCAGTTTTATCTCATGCGAACATAGTTCCGTGTGGTTGGCTAACGACAGGCGTCAGGGCGGGCGGCGCATACAAATCCCCTTCCATATTTCCTCTCCCGCCCGTCCCGGAGTGGGGGAGGAAGCAAAGGAGGGGGGCGAAGCCGAGACCTGCCCGAGGCCCGAGACGCCGCACAAACCTTTCCCTCTTCCTGATATCTGGCGTGAGATCAATATTTGGCATGGTTCATTTTCATTCAAAACCATCCTTACAATTTCTCCGTCAAACGTCAAACGTCATACGTCAAACGTCAAAAAGAGCCTTTTTTCGCCACGTTTTGACGTTTGACGCTTTACGTTTGACGTGCTTTGCCAGGCGTTGACCCTATTGAAATTGTAAAGCTGATGGAAGGACGATCTGAACCATGCCCAATATTTCAATGTAAGACGACTGGCAAGAACTGCCTGATGGGCTCGCCCGACGGAGAGCCGGTGACAACGTCGCTGTAGACGCTTTCCCACACATAACCCTCTTCGGCGCTAAAGGTCTGCACGCGGAAATGGTACTCGATGCCGGGCGCAAGGCCGCCAGCCACGTAGCTACGGGTTTGTTTGTTGGGCGTGGCCCCATGCAGTCGCCACGTGGCCCCGCCATCGCTGCTGTATTCGATGCGGTAATTTCCCGCTCCGCCGTTATACGGGATTGGCGTCCAGGTCAGAGTCACAGCGCCATAACCGGGGGTTAGGGTCAGATCGGCGGGGGGGATGGTCTGGGTTTCCCGCCAGTCGGGAGCCTTTTCCGTCAGGCAATCCGGGCCATCAGTTAGCTTGTTTTGGGAGATGTTAAGCTCAATTATTTGAGGATGGCACAAACTTTCGGGGACAATCCCGTCAAACTGATTATGGTCCACTGCAATCGAACGAATGCCATACCCGTAAG
>JALWDV010000018.1 GCA_027036755.1 Anaerolineae bacterium | reverse complement strand
CTGGGCGCGGGCGCTGGAACCTTTCTGCGGCCCGGCTTCTGGCTGGTGGTATTGGGCCAGGTCAGCTTCATCGCCACCACCACCACCCTCATCGTCACCGCCCGCCTCAAACGCTTCGATCCCTCTCTGGAAGAAGCGGCCATGGACCTGGGCGCCACCCGCACCAGCGCCATCCTGAACATCACCCTGCGCTTTCTCACCCCGGCCGTGGTGGGCGCGGCCATCATCGCCTTCCTCTTCTCCTTCGAAAACTTCAACACCACCTACTTCCTCAGCGGGCCCGATCCCACCGTGCCCATCATCCTCTACTCCCGCCTGCGCTTCGGCATTTCCCCCGAGATCAACGCGGTCAGCGTGCTGCTGATGATCACCACCGGCATCCTCGGCATCATCGCCTTCGCCTTCCAGAAGGAAGAAAACGCGGCGTAGCAGGCGACGCACCCCGGCTCGCTCGCCGATACCGATGAAAGTCCCTTGTCACGTCATTTCGACGACCGCAGGGAGGAGAAATCTCCTCGTTTGCAGGGGGATTTCTCGGTCGCTACGCTCCCTCGAAATGACGTGAAATCTCACGCAAAGCATGTCCTGAGCCCGTCCTGAACGCAGTGAAGGAACTGGCCGAAGGGGCGCAAAAGTCGCCAAGGATTCTTTGCTTCTTTTTCCCTTTGCGCCTTGGCGTCTTTGCGTGAGATCAATTTCCACAGCAAATCACCATGCTCATCGCCCAACTCAGCGATCTCCATCTGGAAGGATGGGGACGAAAAACCTTCGGCGTCGTTCCCACAGCCGAATACCTGGCCCGATGCGTGGCCCACATCAACCAGCTCGAACCCAGGCCCGATGTCGTCCTCGTCACCGGCGACGTGACCAACAATGGCCTGCCCGAAGAGATGGACCACGCAGCCGCCATCCTCAGCGAGCTGACGCCGCCCTGGTATGTCATCCCCGGCAACCACGACGACCGGTCCGCGCTGCTGGCCGCGTTCGGCCCGGAACGCTGCCCGACAGAAACCGACGCTTTTGTCAACTACGTCATCGATGGATATGATATACGGCTGATAACCGTGGACACCACCATTCCGGGCGCTCCCGGCGGCGAGATCTGCGAAACCCGGGCAGCCTGGCTGGATGAACGATTGAGCGAGGATGAAGCGCGTCTCACAGTGCTCTTCATGCACCATCCCCCCGCCACGTTTGGCGTCATCGAAACCGATGTAGATGGCTTCATCGGCGCGGATCGTCTGGGCGACGTCATCGCCCGGCACGGCAACGTCGTACAGATTTTGGCCGGGCACATTCACCTCTCTTCCTTCACCCAATGGCGGGGCGTGGGCGTCAGCACCGCGCCCAGCATGGGCATGAGGCTGTATCTGGACCTGACCCTGGGGCGCTCCGCCTACATTCTGGACGCGCCCGCCTATCATCTGCACATCTGGACGCCCGAACAGCGGCTCATTACCCACACGGTGCGCGTGCTGGATTCAGAGCCCCTGCACCCCTTCGCCTGACTGCTTTGAAAATAGAACACGGATGAACACAGAAAAACACGGATAATTCAAAAAATCTGTGACCGAAGGCCGTGTCAATCCGTGTCCTCGTCTTTCATCGGTATCGGCGCGGGCTCGCCCGCCGTTGGACTGTTCCGTAAATAGCATTGCGTTGATTTGCAAAAATGACTCGAAGCCCCGTTGGGCGAGTCTGCAACGGACGCGATGCGTAACCCGTAATCCGTGAGGTCGTTACGCATTACGCATCACGGATTACGTGCTTGGCTTCCCGCGCCATCCTGGCCGCGAAGCGTTTCATCCGTTTCGGTGGAGCTATCGCTCATGGCGACTGTTCACTGAACACTGAACACTGAACACTGCTCCCCAGCTCATGGCCGAAACCCGCACCCCTAACCGCCCCATCTATCGACAGGTGGCCGAACAGATCGCAGAAGAGATCGAAGCCGGCGTCCTGCCCGCAGACGCGCGCATCTCCTCCGAACGAGAGCTGGCGGAACGCTACGGCATCTCCCGCATGACCGCGCGGGCCGCCATCAACATCCTGGTGCAACGGGGGCTCATCGTGCGGCGCAACCGCTCCCGGGCCTATGTGGCGCAGCCCAAATTCCGCTTCGATCTCAGCTCGCCCGGCGGCCTGCACGAGCAATTGCGCAAGGCGGGCGTGGAACCGGGAGCGAAACTCATCACCGCCGAAATGCTGCCCTGCGACGGGCTCAGCCCCAAGGTGACGCAGGCACTGGCGTTGGATGAAGGGGCCTCCGCCTATCACATCGTGCGGGTGCGCACCGCCAACGGCGAGCCCATCGCGGTGGAGGATTCTTATTTCCCTGCGCGTCTCTTTCCCGACCTGTTGGACTTCAACCTCACCGACTCCATTTACGGCATTTTACGCAAATACTTCGCGGTGGAGCCCGCAGGATCGGTGCAGGAGTTGGAGATATCACTTTTGGATGCGGAATGGGCGGAGATCATGGGCGTGGCCGTGGATTTGCCCACCCTGGAGATCTGGCGGCAGGCCTTCACCGCGGATAACATCCCCTTCGAATTCGCCCACGACATCTACCGCGGCGATCGCATCCTCTTCATTGCCCGCACCGCCAGTCCCGAAAGCTTCCTGGCGGGATCGGGTCAGCTCTGGCAGCAGGCCCTGGATAACCTCCAGGCCGATGGCGTTTGATCCGCAGTTATCGCCGCAAGCTCCTAATCTTTTCTTTGCAGTTCCTCATGTGCGGCTCCGCGCCCTTGCGTGAGACGCTTTTTGCCCGGCGGGGGGCGGTCTTTGCAGCCAGATCGGTGCGGAAAGTCGATTTCGTAATGCGTGATGCGTGACGACTTTACGGATTACGGATTACGCCTGTTGCAGCCTCGTCCGGGGCCGTTTCGACCGCGGACATCGACAAGGACTCACACATCGATGCAAAAAATATACGACGTAGCCATCATCGGAGCGGGGGCCGTTGGCACGGCCATCGCCCGTGAACTATCTCGATACAGATTGAATACGGTGCTGCTGGAAGCCAAGCCCGACGTGGGCATGGGCACCACCAAAGCCAACACGGCCATCTGGCACACCGGCTTCGACGCCAAACCGGGAACTTTGGAAGCGCAGCTTTTGCGGCGCTCCTACGCCCTGATGCAGGACTATGTGCCCGAGGCGGGCGTCCCCACCGAGCCGCTGGGGGGCTTGCTGGTCGCCTGGAATGAAGATCAGCGCCAGGCCCTCCCGGCCCTGCGCGACCGCGCCCACGCCAACGGCGTCACCGATGTCCGCATCATCTCGCCCGAGGAAGTCTACCGGCTGGAGCCCAACCTGAACCAGGGCGCACGCGGCGGCCTGTTCGTGCCCGGCGAATCCCTCATCTGTCCTTTCACCCTGCCCCTGGCCTTCGCTACCCAGGCGCTGCTCAATGGCGTGAGCCTCAAGTTGAACTTCCCGGTGCATAGCGTGAAGCAGCAGGATGGCGTCACCCTGGTGGAAGGGCCCGAGGAGACGGTGCGCGCCCGCTATCTCGTCAACGCCGCAGGGCTGTATTCCGATGAGATCGACCACATGCTGGGACACCATGATTTCACCGTGACCCCGCGGCGGGGCGAACTCATCGTGTACGACAAATTCGCGCGCTCACTCGTCAATCACATCATCCTGCCCGTGCCCACGGCCAAGACCAAGGGCGTGCTCATCAGCCCCACCGTTTATGGCAATGTGCTGCTGGGGCCCACGGCCGAAGACCTGGAAGACAAAACCAACACCGCCACCAGCGAGGCGGGCCTGACCATGCTGCTGGAGAAAGGGCGGGCCATTCTGCCCCGGCTGCTGGATGAGGAGGTGACCGCCACCTACGCGGGCCTGCGGGCCGCCACCGAGCACAAGGATTATCAGATTCGGTTGCACGCGGAGCAGCGCTACGTGTGCGTGGGCGGCATTCGCTCCACCGGCGTCTCCGCTGCGATGGGCATCGCCGAGTATGTGGGCGAGCTTCTGGCCGAGGCCGGTCTCACTCTGACCCCAAAACCGGAGTTCAAGACCATTCGCATGCCCAACATCGGCGAGGCGGGCCCGCGCCCCTATCAACAGCCCGAGCTTATCGCACAGAATCCTGACTACGGGCGCATGGTCTGCCATTGCGAGAAGGTCAGCCTGGGCGAAATCCTGGACGCCATTCATAGCCCCCTGCCCGCCCGCACTCTGGATGGTCTGCGTCGTCGCACCCGGGCCATGCAGGGCCGCTGCCAGAGCTTCAACTGTCAGGCCCACATCACCGCCATCCTGGCCAAGGAGACGGGCCAAAGCCCCCGTTTCCTGCTCTCGCTGGACGCGGGAAAGGAGCTGCCATTATGAGCATCGCACAAACCGACGTTCTCATCGTGGGCGCAGGCCCGGCTGGACTGGCCAGCGCCATCCAACTCAAGCGTCAGGGCGTAACCCGGGTGACGGTGGTGGATCGAGAGCCGGAAGCGGGCGGGATGCCGCGGCTGTGTCATCACACCGGCTTTGGCGTGTGGGATTTCCACCGGCTTTACACCGGCCCGCAATACGCCCGGCGCTATGTGGCCCTGGCTCGGGAGCTGGGCGTGGAGCTGCTGACCGAGACCACTATCACCGGCTGGCGTAGCGAGAGAGCCCTGACCTTTACCAGTCCGGGGGGATTGGGCGCCATCGAGGCCCGGGCCATCCTGCTGGCCACGGGCGTGCGCGAACGCCCCCGGGCCGCGCGGCTGATTCCCGGCTACCGTCCGCGCGGGGTCTTCACCACCGGATCGTTGCAGCGCTTCGTGGATGAAGAGCATCTGCCCGTGGGCAAGCGCGCGGTCATCGTGGGAGCGGAGGGCGTCAGCCTTTCCGCTTTTATGACGCTGACCGGCGCGGGCGTGGCCGTGGCGGCCATGATCACCGAATTCCCCCGGGATCAGCTCTATCTCCCCTACGCGCCCGCCAAATGGTGGCTGATGGATGTGCGTCACCCCACGCCCATCCGCACCGCCACTCGCATCACCCGCATTCTGGGGCGCAAACGGGTGGAGGGGGTGGAGGTCGAAAGCCTGAGCACGGGGCAACGCCAGGTCATCCCCTGCGATACGGTGGTTTTCACCGGCGACTGGATTCCCGAACACGAGGTGGCCCGCAAGGGCGAGCTGGCGATGGACGCGGGTGCGAAAGGCCCGCGCGTCGATGGTCAGTTCCGCACGTCCGCGCCGGGCGTGTTCGCCGCGGGCAATCTGTTGCGGGGGGCCGAGACCGCGGCCACCAGCGCCATGGAGGGCCGCTTCGCGGCCGGGCACATCGCGGATTTCCTGGCCGGGCGGGCCTGGCCCCGGCGCCGTCTCCCCATCCTGGCCCAATCCCCCATCATCTGGGCGTTCCCCAACGCCATCTCCGTCTCGGATGATCCCACACGCCTCAAACGCGTCTCCTTCCGCGTCGAAAAGTTCATCGATGACGCTGTGGTGCAGGTGCGGCAGGGGCGCAAGGTTCTGCACGAGCAGCGGTTCAGCCATCTGCTGCCCAACGAAACCATGCGCATGAAGGGCGATTGGCTGTCTCGGGTGGATTTCGGCGGCGATCCGCCGCAGGTCATCCTCACCGGATAATCCGTCCGACGCTGTTTCTCTTATCTTTTGGCGTCAGACGTCGATCACCTCGAGCGGGCGTTTGGCGCTCTTCTTTTTCGATAGGTCAATACCTTCGCCAAAAAAGTAGGAAAAAATCGAGTGGGTGAATAGAATGGGAGAAATCACGACGAAATGGTTTCTCTCCACCATTCACACCACTCATGCCAAAGATTACCACACTTTTAGCCATT
>JALWDV010000017.1 GCA_027036755.1 Anaerolineae bacterium | reverse complement strand
ATCGGTATCGGCGCGGGCTCGCCCGCCGTTGGACTGTTCCGTAAATAGGCTCTCCTACGTCATTTCGAGGGAGCGCAGCGACCGAGAAATCCCCATGCAGACGAGGAGATTCCTCCTCCCTTCGGTCGTCGGAATGACGTAACGAGGAATTTTCGTCCGTATCGGCGTGCAACTGCTCATGGCGTCTGCTTCGTAAATAAAACGCAACTGACGCAGAAAAAGCCGATCTACGCAGATAAAAACAGATAAAATCAGGATAATCTGCGAGAATCTGCGGGCGTCAGATGTTTCTGCGTTCCATTTTCATTCCTTATCGGCGTGCATCTGCTCATGACGTCTGTTTTGGGACGCAAACTTCACAGAGTGATGCGACTTTCGGCTGGAGGGCAATTCAGTGGTATAATAATTTCGTCTCAAGGAACAATGCCTGATGATGAACAGCGAGGTTCTTCGTCAGGTGGACGCTCTAAAAAATAATAATCTAACACAAGGAGGTGTTATGGCTACTGCAGCCACGAAGTCCAAAAAGACGCGGCAACAGGGGCGTCCGTCAGATCATCTGACCGACGATCAGTTGTTGCGGTTCTACAAAACCATGGTGCTTGGCCGAAAGGTGGATGAGCGCAGTTGGGTGATGAACCGACAGGGGAGAGCGCCATTTCACATTTCGGGCATCGGTCACGAGGCCATCCAGGTGGCGGCCGCGGCGACGCTGCGGCCAGGCTACGATTGGCTCTATCCTTATTATCGCGATCTGGCTTTTGTGCTGGCCATGGGAATGACGCCCGTGGATCATTTCTTGGGCCTGTTGGGCAAGGCGGGCGATCCCAGCAGCAACGGCATTCAGATGCCTTCGCATTACTCCAACGCCAAATTGCGCATCGGCAGCATCTCAAGCCCGGTGGCCACGCAGGTGCCCATCGCCGCGGGCACGGCCCTGGCCAGCAAGCTGAAGGGGACGGATGAGGTGACGGTGGTGTGCCTGGGCGAAGGCTCCACCAGCCAGGGCGATTTTCACGAGGGGTTGAACTGGGCGGGCGTGCACAAACTGCCTTTTATCTGCATCGTGCAGAACAACCAATACGCGATTTCGGTGCCGGTCGAGAAGGAGATGGCCATCAAAAACGTGGCGGATCGGGCCATCGGCTATGGCATCGAGGGCGTGGTGGTGGATGGCAATGACGTGCTAGCATGCTACGATGTGATGTATGAGGCGGTGCGACGGGCCCGAAACGGCGAAGGCGCCACCCTGGTGGAGGCCAAAACCTATCGCATCACGCCCCACTCCTCCGATGATGATGATCGCACTTATCGCAGCCGGGAGGAGGTGGAGATGTGGAAGAAACGGGATCCCATTCTGATGTTCGAGAAGACGCTGTTCGAACGCGGCGTCCTTACCGATGAACTGAAGCGGGAGATCATGGACTGGGCCGTTGCCGAGGTTGATGCAGCGGAGGATGCGGCGGTCAACGCCCCCTATCCCGACGTTTCTGAGATAACCAGGCATCTTTATGGCCCCATGCCGAACTGGGAGGAGGCTTAATCATGACGATTATGAACAACATCGAAGCGCTACGCGAGACGTTGCGCCAGGAGATGGAGCGAGATCCTCGCATCGTCATCATGGGCGAGGATGTGGGCCCGCGCGGGGGCGTCTTCCGCGCCACCCAGGGGTTGTATCAGCAGTTTGGCGAAAAGCGGGTCATCGATACGCCTCTGGCCGAGCTTTCCATCGTGGCCACGGGCATCGGCATGGCCCTGACCGGCTATTTCAAACCCATCGTCGAGATTCAGTTCGCCGATTTCATCTTTCCTGCGTTCAATCAGATCCTCAGCGAGGCGGCGCGTATGCGTTATCGCACCCGCAGCGATTGGACAGTGCCCATCATCATCCGCGCGCCCTATGGCGGCGGCGTCTCGGGCGGGCTCTACCATTCCCAGTCGGTGGAGGCGTTCTTCGCTCACATCCCGGGCCTGTATGTGGTGGCTCCAACAACGCCTTACGACATCAAGGGCATGTTGCGGGCGGCGCTGCAATTGGATGATCCTGTGCTTTTCTTCGAGCACAAGAAGACTTATCGCTTGATCAAAGGCGAGGCGCCCGAAGAGGATTACGTGGTCCCCATCGGCAAGGCGGCCATGCGCCGCGAAGGCGATGATCTCACCGTGATCAGCTATGGCCTGGCCATGCACGATTCGGTGAAGGCCGCGGATATTGTGGCGGCCGAGGGCGTCAGCGTCGATGTTATCGATCTGCGCACTTTGCGCCCGCTGGATAAAGAGACCATCCTCAACTCGGTGAAGAAGACGGGCAAGGTTCTCATCGTGCACGAGGATAATCCCACCGTCAGCGTGGGCAGCGAGGTGGCGGCCATCATTGGTCAGGAAGCTTTCGAGTATCTCGACGGCCCCATCACCCGTCTGACGCCGCCCGACGCGCCTGCGGTGCCCTTTAGCCACCCCTTGCAAGACGCTTTCATGCTGAATCCCGAAAAGATCGCCGCGGCCATGCGCGAGCTGGCCGCGTATTGATCTGAAAAGAGGCGCTTCATGGCGACAAAAGTTATCATGCCCCGCATCGGCGGCACAGTCATCGAGGGAACTATCAAAAAATGGCTGGTGCAGGAAGGTCATCGCGTCAAACGCTATCAGCCCATTTTGGAGGTTTCTTCAGAAAAGGTTACCATCGAAGTGCCCGCGCCTGTCGATGGCGTCGTTCTGAGGATATACTTTCCCGCGGGGGAGTGCGTCCCCGTGGGGGAGACGCTCGCCCTCATTGGCGAACCAGATGAGATGTCCGAAGAGAAGTGAATGAAAACCCCTCGAAGCTGTTGCAGACAGCATCGCTTATAAACAAGGACGAGACTATGGCAACAAAAGTTATCATGCCCCAATTGGGGGAATCTGTCGTCGAAGGAACCATCACCAAATGGTTGGTGAAAGAAGGTGACGAGATCAAACGTTATGATCCGCTGCTGGAGGTTTCATCTGACAAAGTGGACACCGAGGTGCCCGCGCCCGCCGATGGCGTTGTGCTGAAACTGCTTGTTCCCGAAGGCTCCACGGTTCACGCCGGAACGGTTATCGCCATTTTGGGCGAAGCAGGTGAGCGCGTGGCGGATGAGGAGGCCCCCGCGCCTGGGGCTGCTCAGCCTGCGTCCCAAAAACAGGCCGCAGCGCCGGCGGCTGGTCAGAAGGACTTGGGTTTCATCAGTCCGGTGGTGGCCAGGCTGGCCGCCGAGCACAATGTCGATCTCGCAAAAGTCAAGGGCACGGGCGTACGCGGCCGCATTCGCAAAAAGGATGTGCTGAATTACATCAAGCAGCGAGAATCGGCGCCCGAAACGCCCGAATGGGAGAAGCCGGGCTCCGGCGATCTTTTCAAGCCCGCCAGGGCCGAGGAATATGCGCCCTTGCCTGCTCCCAAGCCTGCCGCGGCGGCTCCGGCGCCGACGCCCCCGGCAGCGCCTGCCTCGCCTCCGTCCTCCATGGCGGGCGACGAAGTGGCTCCCCTCAGCCGTATGCGCAGGCTCATCGCCGATCACATGGTGCAATCCAAGCGCGTTTCGCCCCATGTGACCACGGTGTTCATGGTGGATATGACTCGGGTGGTGAAGCACCGCTACGCCAACAAGGCTCGATTCGAGAGGGATGGCGTCAAGCTCACCTTCACGCCCTACTTCGTGGCGGCGACAGCCCAGGCCCTGAAAAGGCGCCGCTACGCCAACAGCTCCTGGTCCGAAGAGGGCATTGTGCTGCGCCGGGCCATCAACATCGGCATGGCGACAGCCATCGACGATGGGCTTATCGTGCCGGTCATCAAGAACGCCGACAGCTACAACCTGCTGGGGCTGAGTCGCATCGTCAACGATCTGGCGGAGCGGGCCCGGGCAGGCAAGCTCGCGCCCGACGAGATCCAGGGCGCCACCTTCACCATCACCAACCACGGCACCGCGGGCAGCCTCTTCGCCTCGCCTATCATCAATCAGCCCAACGCGGGCATTCTGGGCGTGGGAGCCATCCACAAAGAGCCCGTAGTCGTTAGCCAGGGGCATCCTCTGTTGCCCGATCCCGCGGACTACATCGCCATCCGGCCCGTGGTTTATCTCAGCTTCACCTTCGATCACCGCATCCTGGATGGAGCAGCCGCGGACGCGTTCGTGGCCGAGATCAAGGCGATTCTCGAAACCTGGTCGGATTGAGCGCCGTCATTGTTTCGCACCCAAGACGCAAAACGACGCCGGGGTTGCTGTCTCCCGGCGTCGTTTTTTGGTTGTTGAAGGAGGTGAGAGTCAGGCGAGGGATTCGGCCGGCTGCGCCAATTCGGGCTCGGCCAGCGCCTGCTCCACGTGGACGAGGATGTCGGCCGGATAGGTGTGCGCCACCCAATCCAACGCCAACACCAGGAACGCCACCACCGAAGCGCCCCAAAATGCGCCTTCCAGATAGTTGCCAATGAGATTGTAGCCCAGAAGATCGAACTTGGTGAGGATGGTGAAGAGGGCCACAACCGAATAGCTGGCGTAGAAGGTGTAGCGATACTTGTCCAGCTCGTTGAGCCAGACGGTGAGCAGCGAGGAAAGCGCCAGGGAATTGAGCCATTCAAGGGGATGGCGGATTTTGCTGCGGACGCCCGCCTCGTCGATGGCGTCATCGGCCAGGAAATGCTCAGTGGTCTGGATGAATTGTCCATAGCCGAAGAGCAGTTTGTTGGCCAGCAGCCAGAAGACCAGGAATCCGGCCAGGAACGCCCAATCCTCGGGGAAGATGGGCGAGAGCAGAGCCAGGCCCACCAACTGCACGAGTACGAATGTCAGTAAGAGAATAAGCATCAGGCTCCAGACGAGCCGCTCAATGTTGAGTTTCATAAGAGGTCCTCCTGAGGTGTGGGATCATTGGGCCGGTGTGGGCGTCGCGTCAGATGCCTTGGGTGTTTCTCCCTGGGTGTAGGGATGGATGATGGAGTAGACATCTGGGGAAAGCGGATGCGTGTAGAAAACGCTGACGGTGACCAGGTCGCCCACAGCCAGTTTTTCGGTCTGCTCTTTGAGATTGACCAGCACTGTCACCACCTCGAAGGGAGGGATGGTGAGATCGATGGGGATGTTGGAGACAACGTAAGCCGCCTCTTCAGTCTCGGAACCGGGCGTGAAAGCAATGGTGTAATTCAACAGGTTAAGGGGCAATGGCCCGGGATTCATGATGGAGAGGGCAAGTTGATTTTGCTCCTTGTCATAGACTGCATCGAGCACGACAGGGGAAGCGGGAATCTGTTCTACGCTGCGCAAGATGCGATTGGAAGTGAGATATCCTCCTGCACCAAAGCCGATGAACAGGCCAAGGAGCGCAATGACGAGAATGATCCAGATGCGTTTTTGTGACATGATTTCACCTCGTGTTGAGAATGGTAGGGGATATTTTCATGTCTCATTTTGATCTCTATACGCAAGAAAAGCGTTACAATTCCATAAGAGTTTGATTAGATAATTTTGTTCGCCCCCGCCCGCAGGGTTCAATAGCGCGACTTGAACCGACGTCAACAGCAAGGATGTGGGGGCCACCGGCGTCTTCGATCCCATCCTCCACGCCGATCATTTCTGGTTTTCCTGGGCCGCGTTCAAGCCCGGGACCCGCATTTACGCCGCCAACTGACGCCCCCGAAAGCGGGAGGAGCCCTCCCTCAGTCCCCCCCGCAAGCGGTGGGGAGGGCTCTCCGCCTGCAAAAAACTTTGCAAACCAGCGGCTCCCTCTCCCGCAAAGGAGCGGAGCGACTGGGCGGGGGAGGGAGCCGCTGGTTTGCAAAGTTTTTTGCAGGCGGAGAGC
>JALWDV010000016.1 GCA_027036755.1 Anaerolineae bacterium | reverse complement strand
GTGTATGCGGCCTGGGCCGTGGTGGAGGGACGCCGCTTTCCCGCGGTGGTGAACATCGGCGTGCGCCCCACCGTCAATGGCAAAACCCGCACCATCGAGGCCCACATCATCGATTTCGACGAGGACATCTATGGCCGCTGCCTGGCGCTTTCCTTCGTCGCCCGCCTGCGGGATGAGATGAAATTCCCGGGCCTGGACGCGCTCAAGGCCCAGATCGCCCGGGACAAGGCGCTGGCGAGCTGGCTGCTGGCCCAGGACCCGCAACTGCCCGACTACGAGCGCTATCGCGAGCTTTCTTACACCGCGGATTGGGGCGTGGAGGTTTTCGGCGACGCGCCCGAGGCCCTTTACGCCCATGCGGCCATCGCCATGTTTGGCTTGCAGGCCGCCTACGACGTGCAGGGCCCGACCATCCAGCAATATGTCGAGGCCCAGGGCGCAGACCGGGAGGATTTGCTGGTGAGCTGGCTCAGCGAGCTGCTGTGGCAGCAAGAAACCCACGGTCTGATGGCCCAGAACGTCATCGTGCGCGAGCTGGACGAGACCCACATCCGGGCGCAGGTCTTCGGGCGGGCCGGAGCCAGCGATCTGGCGCACATCAAGGCTATGACGTATCACGATCTGGCCATTCACGCGCCGGACGAGACGGGCGGCCTGTGGCGGGCCCAGGTGCTCTTCGATACATGAATCTGGATTTCGGATTTCGGATTTCGGATTTCGGATTTCGGATTTTGGATTTCGGATTTCCGAAATTCGAATTTCCAAATCCCAATTCCCAATTTCGAAATTCGAATTTCCAAATCCCCACCTCCTCACGATGCCCTCCCTGCGCAGCATCCCCCGATTCATCTCAGCCGCCGCCACTCTGGCGCGGGCGGAGATGAGCCGCGAGGGGCGGGCCATGCTGGCCGAGATGCGCCGGGTGCAGCGCTCGCTGCCCCAACGTTATCAGGCCCGGCCGCTGCCCGATTTCCTGGCCGAGCTCACGCCCGAGCAGGCCGATTGGGCCGGGCGGGATGAGGAGCAGGTGCGGGCGCTAACGGACGCGCTGGCCCTCCTCGACCGGAGATCGCCTTTCGGGCTTTGCCTGCGCCGTTCGCTGCTGCGCTATCATTTTCTGCGGCGCACGGGCCTGTCCCTGGGCATCGTCTTCGCCATGCGGGCGCGGCGGGCGGACGAGCCGCCGGGCATGGCCGGGCACGCCTGGAACATCCTGCGCGAGCAGCCCTATCACGAGCGGCCCGAGGACATGGCCGGATTCACCGAGGTCTATCGCTGGCCGCAGGAGAAACCCCGTGACTAAGGAGCGTCTGGACAAGCTGCTCGTGGCCCGGGGGCTGGCCGAAAGCCGGGAGCAGGCCCAGCGGCTGATCATGGCGGGCCTGGTGCTGGTGGAAGACCGCCCCGCCACCAAACCGGGGCACAAAATCCCCACCGACGCCGCCATCCGGGTGAAGGCGCGGCCCCAATACGTCAGCCGGGGCGGACACAAGCTGGTCGCGGCCCTGGACGCCTTCGGCGTGACGCCCGCGGGACGGGTGTGTGCGGACCTGGGCGCATCCACCGGGGGCTTCACCGATGTGCTGTTGCAGCGGGGCGCGACCCGGGTGTACGCGGTGGATGTGGGCTACGGGCAGCTCCACTGGCGCTTGCGCACCGACCCGCGCGTAGTGGTGATGGAGCGCACCAACGCCCGGTATCTGCAAAGCCTGCCCGAGCCGGTGCAGCTCGCGGTCATCGACGCCTCGTTCATCTCTCTGCGGCTGCTGCTGCCTGCGGCCCGGCGGATTCTGGCTCCGGGCGGGGAGATCATCGCGCTGATCAAGCCCCAGTTCGAGGCGGGCCGGGAGCGGGTGGGCAAAGGGGGCGTGGTGCGCGATATCCGGGTTCATCGCCAGGTGCTGCGCGAGGTGGTGGATTGGGCCATCGCGCATGATTTCGGGCCGCAGGGCCTCATCCCCTCCCCCATTCTGGGCCCCAAAGGCAATCGCGAATTTTTGGCGTGGCTGCAACCGGGCCAGGAGCCCATCGCCGCCGAAACCCTGGTGGAGAGGGCGCTGGCATAAAACAGGGAGAATTTCTCCCCTCTGCCGCCCGCGACTTTCGGCAAGCTGCCCATGATGGTAAAATAGCGGAGGCGGGCGGCGTTTGGCCCGCCTCCCTGTCGTCCTCACAAAACTTACGCCAGGAGGTGATATGAGCGGTAAATTCACAATTTTCCGGGCCAAGAAGGTAACCAAAGAGACTCCTTGTTAGCATGGGGATTTCTCAGTCGCTGCGCTCCCTCGAAATGACGTAGAAGAGCCTATTTACGGAACAGTCCAACGGCGGGCGAGCCCGCGCCGATACCGATGAAAGACGAGGACACGGATTGACACGGCCTTCGGTCACAGATTTTTTGAATTATCCGTGTTTTTCTGTGTTCATCCGTGTTCTATTTTCAAAGCAGCAATCGATGCGGGGGTAGGGGCTACGTCATTCGGGTGCATCATCACTTTCACTTTATTTTCGACCAAGGCTTTCCTGAAAAAAGTCCACGAAGACACGAAGATACGAAGGAGCGAAGGAAAAAGATAAGGTTTGGATGTGAATCCCGACATCCTCTACTCTGACGCCTTTCAAGTATTTCGATGCAGCGGCGCTGTTGCACCAGGGCGGTGCGCAGCCGGTGTATTGGCGCTGACCGCGGGCATTGTCGTCATCAGTCTGGCCGCGAGCTACCAGGCGTATAACCAGCGGGATTTGTACATCTAACCGCGGGCATCTATAATCCAACGGGTCCGATTCCACGGCCCATATCACCCTAACCTGGCCCAGCCTGAACCCAAAAAGCTGATCTCACGCAAAGCCTTTTGATTCGCCGCGGATGACACTGATTGTGCGTTCTCGGTCGCTGCGCTCCCTCGAAATGACGTAGGAGAGCCTATTTATGGAACAGGGGTAATATCCACAATATCCAGTATCCAAATATCCAATATCCCACTTCTTCCTTTGCGACTCTGCGCTCCTTCGGCCAGGTCCTTCACTTCGTTCAGGACAGGCTCAGGACATGCTTTGCGTGAGACATTTTCTTATCCACTCGGCAAAGACTTCATCGACCACCGTTATGCCCGAAACCGCCCGTCACAAACGCGCCACCCTGGCGCTGATCATCGTCATCCTGCTGGGGATGCTGACGCTGCTCTTCGCCCAGACCAAACATCCCCTGGCCCCTTCCGAAGACGCGTACATCACCTATCGCTACGCCCGCAATCTGGCCGAGGGACACGGCATCGTGTGGAACATCGGCGAAGACCCGGTGGAGGGCGGCACGGAGTTCCTGTGGACGGCGCTCCTGGCCGGGACCAGTCGGCTGACGGGGATGAACATCGAACAATCGGCCCGGACTCTCAATCTGGCGGTGGGGCTGCTGGCAGTGCTGACGCTGGCGGTCGCCTCCTTCGCCTTCAGCGGCCGACGGTTGCCGCCCGCGCTGTTCGCCACCCTGGCCTTTGCCGCGGGCCCGCTCAGCTACCACATCCGCGCGGGATTCGCCACACCCCTCTTCACCCTGCTGCTGCTCATCATCACCATCGCGCTTTATCGGCTCGCCTTTTCGCCGGCCGCGACCCCATGCCGACGCCGGGCGTTCTACATCCTGCCCCTGGCCGGGCTGCTGCTGGGCCTCACCCGCCCCGAAGGCGTGCTCTTCGCGGGCATGGCCCTGGCTGCCGCGCTGCTTTTGCTGGATGGGCCGGGCCGACGCCGCCTGCTTCTCACCACACTGCTCCTGCTGGCGATCCCGGGCGCCATCTACTTCCTCTGGCGCTGGCGCTACTTCGGTTATTTCCTGCCCAACACATTTTATGTCAAAAATGCCGGGGAATTGCTGCACATGCGCTACTTCCCCGAAATCTACGAGCTGTTCCGCTTCATGGCCCCCCTGTTCATGCTCATCGGGATGGGCTTCCTGCTGGACGCCCCGCGCAACGCGGTGAAAAAACTCGTCATCCTGAGCCCGGCCATCCTCTTCCCCTGGAGCTATCTGCTTATCGATCAGCTCCAAAATCTGGGCAAGCGCTTCCAATATCCGGTTTATCCCATCTTCTTGCTGGCCGCGGCCATGGCCCTGGGTCAACTGGCGCTGCGCACGCCGCCGCCCGAGCTGCGGCGCAAAAATCTGGCGCTGTACGTCGCGGGCCTCGCTGGCATGGGCTTTATCCTCTTCGCTCCCTTCGTCAACCTGGAGCGCATGGCCCTCATCGCCCTGCTCATCGCCATTCTGGCCGGATTGAAGTTTCTGGAAGGCAGACAACTGGGCGTGCGGGGAACGCATCTGGCCCTGGCGTTTCTGGCCGTTGTCAGCGCCCTGGTCATCTTCAACGTCCAGGTCAGCTATCGCCTGGCCAACAGCTTCTATCCCACCGTTTTCGACGACCGAGAAGCCATCGGCAAAGCCCTCGAACCTCTGGCCGGGAAAGGCTACACGGTGGTGGCCAGCGAAGCTGGCTGGATTCCCTACTTCTCCCGCTGGCGGACCATCGACCCCTTTGGTCTCAACGACGAATACATCGCGCACCAGGGGCTCAGCTTCGAATATCTGGATAAGCAGCGCCCCGACGTGATCATGTATCATCAGGTGAAGAACCCCCAGCCCCCCCGCTGGGCCGACATGGTGAAAATGCTGCAGGCGTACGCGCAGGCCCGGGGCTTCATCCTGGCGGCCATCATCGAACGCAAAGGCCC
The DNA here is from genome assembly GCA_027036755.1 of Anaerolineae bacterium. Classification (GTDB taxonomy): domain Bacteria; phylum Chloroflexota; class Anaerolineae; order J102; family J102; genus M2005. The sequence goes on along the minus strand of JALWDV010000016.1, from coordinate 1,109 downwards.
GGAAGATGTGCACGTCTACTGGGTGCGGCCCGACAACCCCGATGCGGAAGCGCTGCTACGGGCCATCACCCAACATGACGACCGGTTTGTCTATCGATACAAGGCGGAGCCGTGACGCATCGAAAAATCTTCAACACGGAGGCACAGAGCGCACGGAGGAAGCAAAAAGTGAGACTTGGAGACGTTTTTTCTCTGTGAACCACCACTATTTTCTCCGGGTCCTCCGTGTCTCCGTGGTGAAATGTTCGTTTTGCAGTGAAGTCATCTCATGGCTGCGACGCGACGAAATTGAACCATCCCACCTGCCCGGGAGCGACGCTCAATCGCTGATGGTAGGTGCTGCCGTTCATCTTCAGAACCACCTCGTAATCGCCAGCGGGCACAGCGCCCAACACCCCGTTCTCGCCCAGTTGGGGATCAGGACGCAAACCCTCGTCCAGGGCGTAGGTGGAGAAGACGCGGTACAGGCGTGAAGCATCGCCCGACCAGCGATACACGTGCAATTTCACAGCGTGCCAGGCTCGACCATCGGGCGTGAGCACCTGCCCGGCGATGACGCCGTATCCGGCAAAGGGCTTCAGCCACAGCGCGGCGTTGTAGACGTTGTTGTAGTCGTCGGGGGAATCCAGCCGCACCTCAACATGCACGTGGGGGCCGATGGCGATGCCCGTCATGCCGGTGAGCCCCACCTGCTGGCCCGCGGTCACCCGCTGGCCGGGGGTCACCTGCACCTGTTGCAGATGCCCGTACAGCACATAAACCGTGCGTCCCCCCCAGGCTTGATCCAATTGGAAAACGACGACGTTGCCATAGAAATCGGGATAGGGGCCGTAGGCGTGGGCGGCGTCATCCGGGCCTGCATAGACCACAACGCCATCCCCCGGGGCCAGCAGGGGCGTGCCCGCGGGATTGGCGATATCGACGCCATGATGGACGCGGTAACGCCCGCCCGCGGTGCTGCCGAACGCGTAGCCAAGGTCTTCCATGCGATTGTATTCGGGGCCGACGGGACGGGCCAGGATGAAGTGCGGCTGGCTGCCTTCTTGATGCGCGGGCCAGGGGAGAACGGCCACGCCCGCGGGGGGCGGCGTGGGCGTTCTCCCCTGGCC
>JALWDV010000015.1 GCA_027036755.1 Anaerolineae bacterium | reverse complement strand
GGGCCACGTAGTCATACAAATCGCCCGCAATGCCCGCATCCGCCCGCGGTTTGGCGGCCCCGCGGCCGGATGCGGGCATTGCGGGCGATTTGTATGACTACGTGGCCCGGCGCTACGACCCTGTGCTCGGGCGCTTCATCCAGCCAGGCCCCCTCCCGGCCTCCCCCGCTTGCGGGGGAGGAGGTCCAACCCGGGCGACCCGCAGAGCCTGAACCGGTACAGCTATGTGGGCAACAATCCGGTGCGGTATACGGACCCGAGCGGGCATTTCAGCGAAGATGAAATCATGAAATATCTGCACGCCGATAATTGGGATGCAGTGCTGGCCATGTTCGAAAAGGGCGGAAAGTTTGCGGGTGCATGGGGCTTTCTGGAGGTGCTGCGGCAGGCGGAGCTTGGCGACACTTCGCAGGTGGATTACTCTGGTATCAGCAAAGAAGGCTGGCGCGTCACCATGACTCTGCTGAAAGGCGTTTTCACTGAGCAAGACGGCTATTTGATGTTATCGTTGTCAGATCGTGATGTAACAGTCGATGCCGGTCTTATGGGATACCTGGGTAGCTACAATTTAGAAAAAGTGTCATACCGAGTGAATCAGAATTACGTCGGAAATTATATACATACACACATTGTTGATCGTGGTGTGGATTGGGGTGGCGTTGCTGTGGCGGGAACAAGCCTCACCCTTGATCTCGTAAGTGGAGGAACAGTTGGTGCGGTCAAAGATTTTGCGAAAACATCCGCATTAGTGGTTGATCTTACGTTCGGCACAATTGATTTTCTCAAAATGAGCGAGACTGGCGAGAATGTAGGGGAAACTATTTTTTGGGATGCCGTTGGTTTTGTTCCCATCGCTGGAGATGCAGCGTATATCGGATATCAGTTGTATGAAAATGTATATATCGGTCCATGAACCTCACAAAAGCATGAGAGGAGAGAAAGATTGATGACAAAACAAAATTTTGTGGATAGCGTAATGGTCATTTTTTCCTTGTCGTTATTTTTCTGGAGCCTTCGCCTTTTCCGTCATCCAGAGGGTTTAACATCCGACAAATTTCTTTACCGATGGTTGTATAACCGATTCGTTGGCTTAACCGAATTTGGAGACAAAGAAAATATTCATTTGACCGCCAGCCAGATAAAACGATATGCAATTTTGGTTATGTTAGTAGCGGTATTCGGTATTGCTTATTGGATGCACAAACTCCTTTTCTCCTAATCCTCAATCCCAACCCTACTCTCCCCAGCACCTTCCCAACCCCATAGCTTTTTCCCGCCCCGCCGCCCGTAGTCGCCCCATCGTAACGTCCAGGCCCGGGCGCCCGCGTCCTCGCCCGCGGCCCCGGCAGCGTCGGGCGCAACCGTCGCATTCTCCCTCTGCGGCCCTGGGCACCGGGCGCGGGGCCCATTCCGGGCCAGCGTTACGATGCGGCGGTTGGATTGTATGACTACCGGGCGAGGTGGTATGACCCTGCGCTCGGGCGTTTCATCCGGCCCGCGCAGGCTTGGGCGCATAATGCCCGCGGACGCTTGTGCGGGCGGGGAATGGCGTTGCGTCGCCGGGCGCCCGCGTTCTGCCACGCCCGCCCCACCGCCCGTAGTCGCCCCACCGTAACGCCCAGGCCCGGGCGCCCGCGTTCTCGCCCGCGGCCCCGGCGGCGTCGGGCGTAACCGCCGCATTCTCCCGCTGCGGCCCTGGTTGCCGGGCGTGGGGCCCATTCTGGGCCAGCGCTACGACCACTCCCGCGGCCTGTACTTTTACCACGCCCGCTACTACGACCCCGCGCTCGGGCGCTTCATCCAGCCGGACACCATTGTGCCCAACCCGGGCGACCCCCAGAGCCTGAACCGGTACAGCTATGTGGGCAACAATCCGGTCGTTTACAATGATCCCAGCGGGCATTGTCCC
>JALWDV010000014.1 GCA_027036755.1 Anaerolineae bacterium | reverse complement strand
AATCTGGCGAGATTGGCGGCGTGATCGGTGTTCAGGGGATTCAGCGCCTGGGCCCGAAGCAGAATCTGTTCGGCCTGATCGAAATAAGTTCGACGAGTGTTGGCGTCTTTGGTTTTACGCGCTCTTTCCAGCATCGCCCGTCCCTGGAAGAGCAGATAGTAATCCTCTTTGGGGGCCAGCTCCGACGCTTTTTCATAGAATGCCAACGAGGTGTTCCAATCGCCGCGAGCGTCTGCGCCCTGGCCGATCTTGAAGTAAACGTCGGCCCGCACCAGGTTGAGATCGACCTGGAAGGTGACGACGAGGGCAAGGACGAGCATGGCCGCGGCGTTCAGACCCGAAAGCCAGGGGCGATGCGCCCATCCCGCGGTCTGCCTTCGATCGTTCCAGATGAGAGCGAGGGCCAATCCCGCAGCGGCCAGGAAGATGAGCAGGTAAAACGTGGTGATGTTGTTGGCCACCCGGGCCCCCTGCTGCATGGCTGGCATACCGGTGGGCGGGGTGAGCCGGGCCGCGAAGATCAGGCCGCCGATCATCCACACGCCCAGCGCCAGGGCCAGGGCGATGAGCGCGCCTTTGATGATCTCGCCATTGCTCAGTTTGGGGCGCCACGTTTCGCCCACCGCCAGCACCATTCCCACCACCACGGTGAAGATCAGCAGAGTGGCGACGCCCGGGCCCGGGGTCACGGCGCCATGACTGAGATGCACCAGCCACGATTTGAAGAAGATGGTGAGGGGGCTGGCGCTTCCGATCTGCCCGGAAACGTAATCCCAATCAAGCGTCAGCAGGATGATGGCCATGAGCATGGCGAAGGGCAGCAGGACGCGCCAGTAAGCCAGGCCCGCGCGGTGTTCTTTGCGCCGCGAGGATGTGCGTCGCTCTCGGCGGCGTTTGTCTTTGCCCTTGCGTTTGCCCAATGGCGGCGGGGGCGCTGCCGGGGCCGGCGCGGGCGCTGGCTGGGCCCGAAAATCCAATTGCCCTGAGCCCAGCACGGCCAGGGCCGCGGCCAGGATGAAGAAGGTGGTGCGGGTGGCGACGATGGCGATGCCGAAGTGAATCTCGACGAAATGGGCGACCAGGGTGGCGAAGATGGCGATGATGAGCAGATGCCGCCGCTCCAGCGTGGTGATCTCGTCGGAGCCGCGGAAGGCCGCCCAGGTGATGTAGATGAGGATGCCGATGATGAAGCCCAAAGGCAGGCCCACGCCCAAAAATTCGGGCGCGCCCATGGCCCAGGGGATGATGACGCCCGCGGCCGCGCCGGAGAGGCCCAGGATGAAGAACAGATAGCGGCTGATCTTATCGGCGATGAGTCCCAGCCAGGTGAGCGCAAAGTAAAAGATGCTGAGGAAGAGGGCGAAGTAGGCCAGGAAGCCCAGGATGCCGGTGTTGACCAGGCTGTCGAAGGTCTCGTTGTGCGAGCGGTCGGGAGAGGCGTTGCGGTGCTCCAGCTCGCCCAGCTCGGGCCGGTAGAATCGGTTGTACGCCACCCACATGGATTCGGGGCCATAGCCGATGAGCGGGCGGACGGGGTTCAGAACGTCGGTGTGGCCGTCAGGAAATTGCAGGGGTTCATGGGGTTTCAGCATCATATCCACCACGCCCTGCCAGATGAGGACGCGCACCCGACCGGTGCCATGCTCGAAATCCATCAGCCTGGCCAGACGGCCCACATAGGGGATAGCCCGGAAGCCGGGGAGGATGGATGGCGACAGGTTCAGCACCGCCACCAACAGCGCAACGATCAGCGATTGCGTGATGAAACTCAGCCACAGCCAGCGCCAGCCTGTTTTGCGGAAGAGGGGAACCAGATAGAGGGCCATTGCAATGACGATAGCCAGGAACAGCGTCAGCCCTCCCGGCGCGCCCGGCAGTTTGGCCAGGGCCGCCAGCCCGGCCGCCAGCG
>JALWDV010000013.1 GCA_027036755.1 Anaerolineae bacterium | reverse complement strand
GGCTAAAAGGAGGCCGGGAGGGGGCGCAATCGCCCTCTTGCCTCTTGCAGATTCTAAATTTGGAATTTCTGAATGACTGGCGCCGCGCTTGCGCCCTCACATCTGTTTGCGAAACCAGGCGATGGTCCGCTTCAGGCCCGCTTCGAGGGAGGTCTGCGGCTCCCAGCCCAGGATGGTGCGGGCGCGGGTGATGTCGGGCTTGCGCATCTTGGGATCATCCTTGTGGGGCAGGGGCAGGAAGGTGACGCCCGCCTTGTTGCCGGTGAGCCTGTTCACCGTCTCCGCCAGCTCCAGCATGGTGGTTTCGACGGTGTTGCCGATGTTGACCGGATAAACCTCATCCGACATCAGCAGCCGAAAGAACCCATCCACCTCGTCCTGCACAAAGGTGAAGGAACGGGTCTGCCTGCCATCGCCATAGATGGTGAGGGGTTCGCCGCGCAGGGCCTGGCTGACGAAATTGGGGATGACGCGGCCGTCATTCAGACGCATACGCGGGCCATAGGTGTTGAAAATGCGCACGATGCGGGTGTCGAGACCGTGGGCGCGGTGGTAGGCCATGGTGATGGATTCAGCAAAGCGTTTGGATTCATCGTAAACGCCGCGAATGCCAATGGGATTGACATGGCCCCAGTAGCTTTCTGGCTGGGGATGCACCTGGGGGTCGCCATACACCTCGGAGGTGGAGGCCAGGAAGAAGCGCGCCCCCTTGTTCATGGCCAGGCCCAGCGCGTTGTGCGCGCCCAGCGAGTTGACCTTGAGAATCTGGATGGGGATGCGATCGAAATCGATGGGGCTGGCGGGCGACGCGAAGTGCATGACCACATCCAGCGGGCCCGGCACATGGATGTAGTTGGTTACATCATGTTTGATGAACTGAAAATGCGCATCACCGAAATGATGGGCGATGTTCTCAAGGCTGCCGGTGATGAGGTTATCGAGCACGATGACTTCGTGCCCTTCGGATAAAAAGCGATCGGTGAGATGCGAGCCGAGAAAGCCGGCTCCGCCGGTGATGAGGATTCGCATAGGATTACGTTGTGAGATTTTTCAGCAGTTTGGCGGCTTCGGGCGTTCCGACACCCTCCAGATAAGAAACGGCGCTTGCGCACGCCAGTTCCCGAAGAGAATCATCCTTGGATGCACTGCAAAAAGGTTTTTCAACACGGAGACACGGAGGACGCAGAGAAAAAACAAGGGGGTTCACGGAGAAAATCCTCTCCAAACCTTATCTTTTCCCTTCGCGCCTTCGTATCTTCGTGTCTTCGTGGCCTTTTTTTAGGAAAGTCAAAAGTGATCCCATCGAAATATCGATGAATGACGGATGAGAGGTCCATCGATAGTCTAGCACAAATCCTGACTCAGCGAGAAACCTGGAAGGTGCGACGCACTTGCCACAAGCCGTGGTCGGCTCAATAGGATTTCGGGGGGATTGGCTTGACCAGGCCCGCCGGATTGCGAATCCGGCTGGATGCAGAGAGCTCTCAGGGTGGATTCGCAATCCGCCCGGCATCTCACCCCCTGAAATCCAAAAGAACCAATCTTTTTTGGTAACTGCTAAGGTCGTTTTCGCTTGAACCAACCTGACAGGTTCCTTCGGCAGCGATTCAACACCTTGCACGCTTCGTTGCTGGCTGAAAACCGCACATCCTGCCGCCAAGGTTACGAGAACCTGTCAGGTTTGAGTGGAAGAAGCCAACCAACTGGCATACGTTAGCAGTTACCTTTTTTGAATGACTTCACGTCTTTGCTTCCGTCGCGTCTTCGTGGCAAAAGAGGACGAGCTGACGCAAAAAACGGCATGGTTCATTCTCATTCAAACCCATCTTTACAATTTCTCCGTCAAACGTCATACGTCAAACGTCAAAAAGAGCCTGTTTCGCCACGTTTTGACGTTTGACGCTTTACGT
>JALWDV010000012.1 GCA_027036755.1 Anaerolineae bacterium | reverse complement strand
CCCCTCCCGTCCTCCCTCCGCTTCGGCTGGCGCCTCGCAGGGGGATGAGTTGCTGGTTTGCCACACAAATTTGCAAACCAGCGGCTCCCTCCCCTGCAAAGGAGCGAAGCGACTGGCGGGGGAGGGCCGGGGTGGGGGCCGAGTCCAGCGGACAAGGTTGTAAAACTGACGAACGCTGTCTTGTACGTTGGCTCAGCAGGCCTACCTTAATAGTACGATCTGACGAGACCAAAGTGCATAACAGCTTCTAGGAGTTTGGCTGCTGATCGGGTTTGATGAGGGGGACGAAGCGCACCAGGCCCAGGGATTCCTTGATAAGGTTGCCATCCAGTTTGGTGAGCAGCCACAGGGTCTGGCTCCAGTCGCGTTCGCCCACGGGGATGACCATGCGCCCGCCTTCCGCCAGTTGCCGAATCAGCGCCTGGGGCCATTCGGGCGCGGCCGCGGTGACGATGATGGCCTCGAAGGGCGCTTCTTCGGGCCAGCCTTCCCAGCCATCGCCCACCCGGTAGTGGATGTTGGCGTAGCCCAGGTCATGCAGGATGCGTTTGGCCCGCTCTTGCAGCTGGGGACGCACTTCCACCGTGTAGACTTCGCCCGCCAGCTCCGCCAGGATGGCGGTCTGATAGCCGGAGCCGGTGCCGATCTCCAGCACTTTGGATTCGGGCGTGAGTTCCAGCGCCTGGGTCATCAGCGCCACCACGAAGGGTTGGGAGATGGTCTGGCCCAGGCCGATGGGCAGCGGGCGGTCTTCGTAGGCTTGCTCCTGCAAATGCTCGGGCACGAAGCGGTGCCGGGGCGTGCGCTCGATGGCGGCCAGCACATCGGGATCGGTGATTTCAGTCCAGCGAGGGGGCCATTTGGGCATTGGATGCGGGAACCTCCAGCCCGAGGTGCGGGGCGATGGGCGGGCGATGGAAGTGACGAAAGGCGCGTTGCGCCAGTTGATCTTGTCCCAACGCGGTGAGATGGACGCCGTCGGATTGCCAGGAGCCGTCGGTCATCGCCGCGGTGGTCTCGATGAGGGCGGCTCCCGTCTCCCGGGAGAGGTCGCGGATGGCGGTGTTGTAGCGCGGGCAGGCGGCGAAATCGGGGGATTCGCGCAGCGCCGGCGACAGCGGCGAGAGGGTCATCAACGCTGGCAACGCGTTCATCCGTTGGGTCTGCCGCACCATCCAGCCAAGGATAGCCAGAAAATCATCGAGAGGAACCTGTGAGGCGGCTGGCGGAATGGACGCATCGCCATCCCGCGGGATGAGCCGGTAGCCGATGCGACGCAGGATGGGATTTTTGCCCCACCAGCTTCGTTCGTTGCGGCGGAAGTGTTGGATGCGGCGAGCGACGACAGGGCTGTACGCCCGGCGGCAGTCGTTGATCCCCAGCGCGATGAGCAGCAGATGGGGGCGCTGCTGGCGGATGGCGTCGAAGCGGACGTAGGCGTCGGGGGTGGCGTCGCCCGCCGCGCTGGCGTTGTGCAAGCGCCAATCGAATTGCGGATGCGCCGTTTTCAGGCGGGCGATGAGGAGATTGGGCCAGACGTGAGCCGAAGGCAGACCATAGCCCGCGGCGATGGAATCGCCCAGGACGGCGATGCGTCGGGCCTGGGATGGGGCGTTCATAAGACTTTCATTGTACCCAAGGATGCGGCGTTGGCCAAACGCTGCGCTGTCCTTCCCATCAATTTCAAATGGGGTGTCCAATTTCGGTTGGAGCAATTATTGCAGGGGACGAATGATGAATGTTCGCAAATTAAATCGGTCATAGTGGCGTTCGCCACGTCCGCCCGGTGATGAAGTCGCCGGGCTACAAAACAGCGCCGGATAAATCCGGCTAGCCCCGCAGGGGCGCTGTTTCTAGCCGGGGGACTTCATCCCCCGGCGCTGGCGGCGTTGCTGTTTCTTCAACCGAAATAGGA
>JALWDV010000011.1 GCA_027036755.1 Anaerolineae bacterium | reverse complement strand
AAAGGCCACGAAGGCTCGAAGTTTTTCGAAGGCACGAAGGGAAAAATAAAGAAAACACTTCGTGCCTTCGTTATCCTTCGTGTCTTCGTGGCAAAAAGTGGTGATGAGACCTTAGTAGTTACACAGATTTTTTGAATTATCCGTGTTTTTCTGTGTTCATCCGTGTTCTATTTTCAAAGCAGGAGTCCCCATGCCTCACCAACGCATTCTGGTCGTCGATGACGAAAAACCCCTGCGCGAATTCGTGGCCCGCAATCTGAGCGTGCGCGGGTACGAGGTGCTGAAAGCGGCCAACGGCATGGAGGCCCTGGCCATCTTCCAGACCCAGCCCCTGGATCTGATCATCCTCGACCTGATGATGCCCCACATGGACGGGCTGGAGCTCACCCAGCGCATCCGCCGCACCTCCACCGTGCCCATCATCGTCCTCAGCGCGCTGGATGAAGAGCGGGATAAGGTGGCCGCGCTGGATTTGGGCGCGGACGATTATCTCACCAAGCCCTTTGGCGTGGAGGAGTTGCTGGCCCGGGTGCGGGGCTTGCTGCGGCGGGCGAGCTGGCACAAGACCGCCATGCCTCAGGAGCGCCTGCGGGTGGGGGATATCCAGATGATGGTGGATGAAGGCAAGGTGACGGTGAAGGGCAAACCCGTCAAGCTCACCCGCACCGAATTCGATCTGCTGCATTACTTTATGAAAAACGTGGGCAAAGTCCTCCCCCATCGCCTCATCCTGCAGCAGGTGTGGGGGCCCGAGTATGGCAACGAGGTGGAGTATCTGCGGGTGTATGTGGCCCGCTTGCGGCGCAAAGTGGAAGAAGACCCGGCCCACCCCCGCCACATCCTGACGGAACACGGCGTCGGATACCGCATCGCCAAATGAAAAGGGGATGTTCGAAATGAGTCGATAACCAAATCGGCGAGCCCTGGCCCGTGGGGGTCGATTATGAACGCTGCCTAGTACAAGGAGGCGTAAGTCGTTGTATGGTTGGCTGCATGCGCTTGCGTCCAGCCGGATTCGCAATCCGGCGGGTTAAGCGGGAAAAGTGCGCCGGATCGCACATCCGGCGCGGCGCATCATCATAGCAAACCATACAACCATTTCGGTCTTCGTGTACTAGTGCAGCATGACCGCCTGGTGGATAGCGGTGCGGAGGCCCTTCTCCATGAAGAGAGAAACGCGAGAGCCCGAGCATGGTCACCCGACCGCTCGACCGCAGCATGGCGGTGATGACGATGGCCATCTGCCGCAGGCTCGTCCGGGAAAGCGTTGTTTCGAAAATGGTTAAAAGTGTGGTAATCTTTGGCGTGAGTGGCGTGAATGGAGGTGAGAAACCATTTGAGCGTGATTTCTCCCAATTCTATTCGCCCACTCGCTTTTTTCCTACTTTTTTGGAGAAGGTATTCTGTTTCCGATAATGTCACGTGATCTCGCGAAGCGAGGATCGGTTCAGACGCCCCGGACGAAAAAACAACCATCGCCCGAAACGCCCGTTTCCCCCGCGAATCCTGTCAAAACCTCCCTGATTCCTTCGTCTGGCTTGCATCCTGGCCTTCAAAGTGCTAGGATCAGGCCAACAGGAGATATTTTCGAGTTTCTACCATGAGTGAATTTTACTACGGCGGACAAGCCGTTATCGAAGGCGTTATGATGCGCGGCCAGCGCCGCGTCGCTATTGCCGTGCGCAATCCCGAGGGCGAGATCGTGGTTCACGAAGAGCCCCTGCCCGAGAAAGTCTATCGCAGCCGTTGGAGCAAGGCGCCCTTTTTGCGCGGCCTGGTGCTGCTGTGGGACGCCCTGGTGCTGGGCACCAAGGCGCTGATGTGGTCCGCGGATGTGGCCATTGGCGAAGAGGAAGAAGACGCACAGGGTTTCAGCGGGCCGGTGGCTTGGGGAACTGTGGCGATCTCACTGATCATCGGCATCGCGATTTTCTTTCTTCTGCCCACGGGCGTGGCCCATCTCAGCGAAACTTATCTGGGACTTTCGAAATACGCCAGCGCGGTGCTGGAAGGCTTCTTCCGGCTGTTTTTGTTCATCGCCTATCTGGCGGTCATCGCCCGCAGCGAGGAAATCCGCCGGGTGTTCATGTATCATGGCGCTGAGCACAAGACCATCAACGCCTATGAAGCGGGCGAGATTATGACGCCCGGGAATGTAGCCAAATACTCCACCCGGCACACCCGCTGCGGCACCAGCTTTCTGCTTTTTGTGGTGCTCATCAGCATCATCCTCTTCATCCCCCTGCAATTCGATATCTGGTGGCTGCGGCTGCTTTCACGCCTCATCCTGATTCCGGTGGTTGCGGGAATTTCCTACGAGGTGCTGCGCATCAGCACCCGCTATCAGGAGCACGCGTTGATGCGGCTTGTCATCTGGCCGGGCCTGGCCATGCAAAAGCTGACCACCCGCGAGCCTACCCAAGATATGCTTGAGGTGGCCATCCACGCCCTGGCTCCGGTGCTGGCCGCCGATGGTCTGGATGTTCCAATTCCCGCGGAGGCGACGACCACGCCCGCCGGAGCTCCCTCGCCGGTTCCCGCACAATAACCTTGTTTGATGCGCGCCGGCATTTCCGGCGTTGGCAACTTTATTTTCAAATCGCACGTAACTGCTAACGTACTCGACTTTAAGCCTCAAAAAGCCACGAAGGCTCGAAGTTTTTCGAAGGCACGAATGGAAAAATAAAGAAAACACTTCGCGCCTTCGTTATCCTTCGTGTCTTCGTGGCAAAAAGTGGTGATGAGACCTTAGTAGTTACAATCGCACAGTAAAAACCCTCACTTTCACGCAATGGAGCGTTAAAAATGGCTACTACTAACAAACCGATTGTTGTAACCGTTACCGGCGCCGCCGGCCAGATCGGCTACAGCCTGCTCTTCCGCATTGCCAATGGCGATGTGTTCGGCCCCAAACAGCCCGTCATCCTGAAGATGCTGGAGATTACCCCGGCCATGCCTGCGCTGGAAGGCACCGCCATGGAGCTGGAAGACTGCGCCTTCCCCCTGCTGCATGACATGATCCTGACCGATGACGCCAAAGTGGGCTTCGACGGCGCGAATTGGGCATTCCTGGTGGGCGCGTTCCCGCGCAAGGCGGGCATGGAGCGCGCCGATCTCATCGGCAAGAACGGCCCCATCTTCGTGGGCCAGGGCAAGGCCATCAACGAGGTTGCTGCGGATGACTTCCGCGGCCTGGTCGTGGGCAATCCCGCCAACACCAACGCCCTCATTCTGGCCAGCAATGCGCCCGACGTGCCCAAGGATCGCTTCGCGGCCATGACCCGGCTGGACTACAACCGGGCCAGGAACCAGCTCGCCAAGAAAGTGGGCGTCAATGTCAGCGAAGTCAAGCGCGTGATCATCTGGGGCAACCACTCCAGCACCATGGTGCCCGACATCTACCACGCCCGCATTGGCCGCAAGAAGGCCATCAATGCTGTGGGCAAGCGCTGGTACAAGAAGGAATTCATTCCCACTGTGGCCCGCCGCGGCGGCGCCATCATCAAGGCCCGCGGCGCCTCCTCCGCCGCCTCCGCCGCCAACGCGGCCATCAACGCCGTGCATGATTGGGCTCTGGGCACGCCCAAGGGCGACTGGGTGGCGCTGGCCGTTTACAGCGATGGCTCCCACTACGGCATACCCGAAGGCGTCATGTACTCCGTGCCCGTCGTGCATCCCGGCGACGGCACATGGCAGATCGTCGAAGGGCTGGACATCAACGACGAGATCGCCGAGAAGATGCGCATCACCGGCGAAGAACTGCTGCGAGAACGGGCCGTGGTCGAAGACCTGCTGCACGGCTAATCCCCGCCAACTTCTGTTTTCAAAAACCGCGTCGGCATTCCGGCGCGGTTTTTTGTTGGGCGTTTCCTTCTCGCAGCGGCTTGATTCTGTTTGGATAGCGGGCTATAATCTCCATTACGTCCCCCTCTGGTTCATCCACGCTTCGAGCGAAAAATCCATGCGAAAAATCCCTCTCCTTTTCCCCCTCTTTTTGCTGCTGGCGCTGACGACGCTGCTGGCGGGATGCGGCGATTTGGCAGCCTTTCTCAGCACCCCCACGCCCGCTCCCACATCGACGCCTACACCGACGCCCGCGCCCACCAGCACCCCCACGCCCACGCCGATTCCGGCCATCCTCAAAACGCCCTTGCAGGAATACAAAGCTGCCAAAGATCTGTTCAGCATTCAGATTCCCGAAGGCTGGCAGGCCTTCGATGATGGCGGCGGCGTTCGTTTTCAGGATGCGCAAGACCCGTACGTGAGCCTGACGGCCTTCTACTTCCCCCTGCCGCGCGGCATCGATTCTCAGGCCTTTTTGCAGCAAGAAGGGGAGCGGGCGCTCTCCCGGGCGAAACTGAACGACCCCAGCAGCCTGCAAGTCATCGAAAAGGAGCTGGGGGATGACGGGCGTCTCAAAATCGAGGCCGTGGGAAAATTCTTCGAAGACCAGCCGCTTCAGCATCTGCTCACAGAGACCTGGGTGGAAAATGGCGTGCTGCTGGGGCTTTCTTTGATGGCGCCCGAGGAGAAATGGCCCCACATCGCCCCCATCTGGCCGGTGGTGCGAGAGAGCTATCAGGTGTTGCAGCCTGATCCCAACGCGGTGGTGGGCATGGCGTATGTGCATCCGGGCGGATTGTTTACAGTGACCGCGCCCCTTTACTGGGGCGTCAGCTACGAAGACTACGACGGCGTTCTGCTCGAAGACATGCAGGGCCTGGCCCAGTTCGGCGTCAGCGTCCAGGAACTCGACCACTATCCCACGCCCAAAGAGATGGACGAAGCCCTGACCGGACTGCTCGGCGACGCGCCCCAGGCGGCGGGGTATCTCGAACTGGAGAAGATCGACGATCAACCCAACTTGCGATCGATCCGTTTCGAAGTGCCTTCGGATGAAGACGGCATCTTCCGCACCGAGCTACGCGTCTTTAGCGACCGCAACTTGCTCATCACCACCAGCTTCAGCGCGCCGCCCCACGACTGGGATTTCTTCGCACCCGATTACAAACTGCTGCTCGAATCCATCGAAACCCGCGGCGACGCGCCTCCCGACGAAAAAACCCAGGATGAAGACCCGCTGGCGGGCATCGAGGTGGGCGTTCCCATGTTTTATCTCGACAGAAACGGCCGCCTGCAAGTCTCCGCGCCCATTCGCAACTTCCGCACCCGCAACATCACCCGACTGACGGCCTCTATCAAGCTCTATGACGCGAACGGCAAGTTTCTGGCCGCTGAATCATGGCGCATGTTGCAGCAGGTCTTGGAAAAGGGAGGAACCACCTATCTCTATCTGGCCTTGCCCCCGCAGACCACAGACCTGAAGAAAGTGGCGGCCATCAAAATCCAGCTCATCGACGCCAAAGACACCCGTCGCGAACCCTATCCCGCCTGGCGCTATCAAACCGGGCAGGCGACTGTCAACGATAAAGGCGACGTAGCCATCCGGGCCGTTATGAGCAACGCGGGCGACAAAGTGCAGAAATACGTCTTCGTGATCGCATTGCTTTACGACGAGCATGGCAATCTCATCTTCGCCCGAACAGAACGGATGCGATTGCGCTACGCCACGCCGCCGGGCCAGGAGGCGGATGTAAAAATCGTCATTCCGGGCCCCTTCGAAAAGCTGACCACCTTCGACGTCATTGGCGAGCGCCCCTTGCTGGATTGACGCATCGCCCGCGCCGCCTCCGGGCGGCCTGCGCCCTCACCGACGCCCCTGATTGACTGACAAATCTCGTTGCGCCGCCTCATTCGCCGAATGAATTGGGTGCGTCCCAAATGAGTTGGAAAGTTAAAATAATCCATTCATTAACGAGGCGCTTCGCGCCCGCCGCCAGCGCCGGGGGATGAAGTCCCCCGGCTAGAAACAGCGCCCCTGCGGGGCTAGCC
>JALWDV010000010.1 GCA_027036755.1 Anaerolineae bacterium | reverse complement strand
CCTTCATGGATATCATCACCTCATCCTATGAAGAAGGGCTTTACATCCAACTGCGAGACAGCGCCCGGCGGGTGGTTTTTCGCTCCCGCAATCTGGGGGCGATGACCATCGAACTGCCCGAGCCCTATTATCAGCAGGCCATGCACGGGATGGGAGGGTTTTACAATCTCAGCGTCAATCAGCCCGATGATCTGCGCATTTACTTCGCGCCCATCGTCATCGATGGTCGCACCGTGGGCGTGGTGCAGGTGGCCCGATTGCTCTCGTCGCAATTGGCGGTGCTGCACGAGTTCAGCAACAACCTGCTGCTCATCTTCGTCATCGCCCTGGCCCTGGCCGCGGGCGTGGGCTATTGGCTGGCGGGCGTGGCGCTACAACCCATCAACGAGGCCACCGCCACCGCGCTGGCCATCACCCGCACGGGCAGCCTCAAGCGACGCGTCCCCATTCGCAGACAGCGCATGGATGAGATCGGCGCGCTCATCAGCACCTTCAACGAGATGCTCGACCGGCTTGAGGAGCTGTTCGAGAAGCAGCGACGCTTTACGGGCGACATCTCCCACGAGCTTCGTTCGCCCCTGACGACGATTCTGGGCAATCTCAGCCTGCTGCGCCGGGCCAGAAATCTGCCCCCGGAGGAGCAGCGGGAGATGCTGGATGAGATGTATTCCGAGGCCGAGCGGATGCACCGGCTCATCTCCGATCTGCTGCTGCTTTCGCAGGCCGATTCCGGGCTTTCCATCAACCGTGCGCCGGTGGAGCTGGATACGCTTTTGCTGGAAGCCTATCGTCTGGCCCGACGCCGCGCGGGCGACAAGCTCGACATTCATCTCTCTCACGAAGATCGGGCCGTGGTCATGGGCGATGCGGATCGGCTGCGGCAGGTGCTGGATAATCTCATCAACAACGCCATTCGCTACACGCCCGCGGGAGGGCGCATCGATCTCAGCCTGCATTGCACGGGCGATGAGGCTGTCATCACCGTGGCGGATACGGGCCAGGGCATCGCCTCCGACGATTTGAAGCATATCTTCGACCGCTTCTATCGGGCGGACAAGGCCCGCACCCGGGCTGCTGGGGGCACGGGCCTGGGGCTTTCCATCGTCAAATGGATTGTGGACGCGCACAACGGCCGGATCGAGGTCGAATCCACGGTGGGACAGGGAAGCGTCTTCCGCATCCGTTTGCCCGCGGCGGAGCCGTGCCAGGGCGACGCGGGGTTGCGTTGAGTCCCGGAGGATGTTCATGCCCGCGGCGCTGTTTCTCCGCTCCAGCCGTCATCTCGGCGGCATCGAACGTCAGATGTTGTGGCACGCCCGGCGGCTGCACGAGGCTGGCTGGCGGGTGACCGTCGCCTGCCTGCATCGCGGCCAGGGCGAACATCCTCTGGCCCGGGCCGCCCGCGAAGCGGGCCTGAAAGCGTTCACCCTTGCGGACCCGGCCCCCTGGAGCCTGAAGCCGCTGCGGGCGCTGGCCCGACTGGTGGATGAACGCCGTCCCGACATCTTGCACACCGCGGATTATCGCGGCGATGCGCTGGCGGCCTTGTTGCCAAATCGCCCCGGATGGCTGGCCGAAACCCAGGGGCACACCAACGAGCACTGGCGCATGAGCCTGTGGAATCGGGTGGATGTGCGGGCGCTGCGCCGGGCCGACGCGGTCGCGCCCGTCTCAGCAGCCTGGGAAACCTGGCTGGCCGCGCGCGGGGTTGCGCCCGGTCGCATGACCGTGCTGGGCAATTCGCGCGCCATCCTCCGCCCCGACCCCGCTCCCGAGCCCGCGCGCCTGCCCGGCGACGGGCCGCACCTGCTCTACGCCGGTCGTTTTTCGCCCGAAAAGGGCGTCGATCTGCTGCTGTCCATCTGGCCGCAGCTTCGCGAGGGTTGGCCCCAGGCCCGGTTGTGGATGCTGGGGGCCCTGCCCGCGGCCGGCCGTTATCGTCGCCGGGTGGATGCGCTCATGGCCCGGCCGGGCGTGCACCATCTCGGCCATCAACCCGATATTCGCCCCTGGCTGCTGGCGGCCGATGTGGTCGCGGTTCCCTCACGCCGCGAGGCCTGGGGCATGACCGCATTCGAGGCCCTGTGCGCGGGAACGCGCGTCGTCGCGGCCCGAACGGGCGGCCTGCCCCATGTCTGCCGCGGCGCTCCCCACGCCCGACTTTTCACGCCCGATGACGCACACGCGCTGCTGACGGGCCTTGTGGCCGCGCTTGCACAAGATTTTCCGCACGGCGCGGCCCTGGGACGGGCCTATCGGGCCCAGCCCCGCTTCGATCCCCAACGCCGTCATCAGATTTTGCTGGACGTTTATGATAACTGCTAACGTGCTTGACTTTAAGTCGTCAAAAGCCACGAAGGCTCGAAGTTTTTCGAAGACACGAAGGAAAAATAAAGAAAAATACTTCGTGCCTTCGCCTTTCTTCGTGTCTTCGTGGCAAAAGTGGTGGCTACACCTTCGTAGTCATCGTTTTTGGGAAGTTGGCGTCGGGATGACGCGGAAAAGTCGGGTTATCGGGTCAGTTCGTAGATGGCCGCGGCGTAGATGTCCATGGCCCGATACAATTCGTCCAGGATGACGTACTCGTCGGCCTGATGCGCGGTCTCGGGCGAGCCGGGGAAGTTGGGGCCGAACGCGACGCAGTTGGGCATGGCCCGGGCGTAAGTGCCCCCGCCGATAGCCAGGGGCTGCGCGTCCTCATCGCCCGTCACCTGCCGATAAACCCGCAGCAGCGTCTTCACCAGGGGATGATCCAGGGGCACGTAGAGGGAGGCTTTCCACGCGTGCTCCTGGTAGCTGAGCCCGAAGCGGGCCGCGGCCTCTTTCAGCGGCTCGACGACCTGCTCTTTGCTCGCGGTGACGGGAATGCGCATGTCGATGCCCAGCCGCTCCTCATCCGGGGTGATGGTCAATTTGCCAACGTTGAAGGTGAGCTTGCCCGAGACTTCATCTTCCAGCGGCCCGAAGATGGCCTCGGCCCGGTAATCCATGCCCGCGGTTTGGGCCAGAAAACGGATGGTTTTCGCCTGGCAGCCGATGGCGTCCAGGGCGATGGCCAGGCGGGCGATGGCGTTGACGCCCTTTTCGGGCAGGGAGGCGTGCGCGGCCTTGCCCAGCACCCGCACGCCCGCGTCGCTCCGCTCGAACTCGAAGCCCAGTTCCGCCAGCTTTGCGGCCAGCTCGTCCTGATGAGGCCCGGCGTAGAGAGCCTCGCCCGGCGCCGCGTTGAAGGCTGTGCCCAGGTCCAGCGTCGGCGCGTTCGCCTCGTTGGGCGCGGCGAGCGCGACCTGCAGGATGTGCTTTTCGGCGAAGATGAGGGGGAATTCCGCGTCGGGCGTGAAGCCCATGGTCGGGAGCTCCTCCCGGGCCAGATAGCGCGCCATGCCCCGCCAGTGATTCTCCTCGTCGCCGCCGAAGATGAAACGCACGCGCCGCTGGAAGCTCACGCCCGCATCCATCAGCGCCTTGACCGCGAACAGTGCGGCCATCATCGGGCCTTTGTCATCCTGTGCGCCCCGACCGTAGAGCCTGCCCGCCCGCTCCGCTGGCTCGAACGCGGGCGTGGTCCAGTATTCGGGATTGCCGGGCGGCACCACATCCATGTGACCGATGACGCCCACCATCTCCTCGCCCTCGCCGATCTCGGCCCAGGCGTAATAGCCCTCGCCGTCATACCAGGTGCGAAACCCCAGGCCCGCGGCGATATCCACGGCCTTTTGCAGGGCCTCGTGCACCGCCTTGCCAAAGGGATAACCCTCGCCACCCTCCACCAGAAAGCTGGGGATGCGCACCAGGTCTTTGATGGCCTCGGTCATGGGGCGATGCAGTTGTTCGATGTGAGAAGTCAAATCAGCAGTCATAGTGGGGTTCTCCGATGTCAGGATGAGGATATGCGGGTGAAATCGTTGTTGGCCCCGAGATCCTTCTTTTTGCCACAAAGACACGAAGGAAAGCAAAGGTGCGAAGCTGATTGACTGACAAATCTCGTTGCGCCGCCTCTCTCGCCGAATGAATTCGGTCCCACGGGCGTTACGCCGCCCGTCCCCCTGCGGGGACGGTGCTTTCCTCGTCAAAAGGGGCGCTGGAAGCGTCGGCGCAGGCCGACGAGCGGCCAAAGGCCCCTGGCCCTGATTTTAATCGGTAGGTTTAGACGCCAAGCTGACTTTTGTCAGTCAACCAGGGTGCGAAGTCAAAAAGATTTGGGTGTGTCCAAAGTGAGTCGGAAGGGTAAAAATACTCCATTCATGGACGGGACGCTTCTCGCCCGCCGCCAGCGCCGGGGGATAAAGTCCCCTGGCTAGAAACAGCGCCCCTGCGGGGCTAGCCGGATTTATCCGGCGCTGTTCTGTAGCCCGGCGACTTCATCGCCGGGCGGACTTCAAGCAATGTTTCCAGGATGGCAGGCGTCAGACCACGCTTCTGCGCGTTCTCACTGATTTCGTCCATGATAACTGTGAGCGAACGCGGAGAGGACTCCAGTTCGTTCAAGAAGATGTCCAACAGCAGTTGGGCCTTCTTTTGCAGTTCGACTGGAGCCTCTTGGTAGCGCTCTGCCAGACGTTGGGATAGCTGGATGGTGATCTCGGCGGCCATAATCGACCTCCTGGCATAATCATACCACACGGTATGAGGTCAGGAAAGGCCCAGCGCCCGCAAGTCCAGTTTTCCATCACGGACGGGCGGACACCAGAAGTAAGCGCCGGAGACGGGCTGGGAGTAGGTGAACACCGCGTCGACGATGCCATCCTTCAGGCCCGCCATGCGCTTGAGTTGGGCCTCGAAAGCGTAAAGCGAACGACCGAAAGCCACGAAGAAGAGGCCCGCCTGCCAGGCGTCGGCCCAGGGCAGCGAGCGGCGCAGCACAAAAGCCTCTGGCTGGAAGGATTCCTGCCCCGTGCGTTTGACATGCGCGGACTCGGGCGCATCGAACAGCTCCGCGTTGTCGCTGCGCCGTCGCCCGAAGACATGATCCTGCGCCTCGGGCGGCAGCGAGTCGAAGAAATCCAGATCGTGAATCCATTGCTGGGTCGCCACGAAGCTGGAGCCGTCCAGACCTTCGCCCTGGCCCCGCACGAACGCCACCGCCACGGCCTCATCGCCCACCGGATTCTCGGCGCCGTCCTCGTAGCCGGTCAGGTCCAGGCCCGGATTATAACGAAACGCGTCCACCACCGTCTCCAGCATGAAGGCGGGGGCCAACAGCTTGCGCAGGCGTCGGGTGCGATGCAGCAGCTCGCCCCGATCCTCGCCGCGCAGCCACAACCACAGCCCCGCGGGCGTGGCGGGGATGTCGACTCCGGCGTTGACGATGACCGGAAAGGGGCGCAGTCCTTCGATGTGCGCGCCCACCTTCTGAATCGTCGAAAGCCCCAGCCCGACCACGGTTTCCGAACCATCGGTTGCTTCCGCCAGCGCTTGCAGCGCCTCGGTGGGATCAGCGTTCTGGTTCAGCGAGAAAATCAGGTAGCGGGCCAGAGAGGGGAGAGAATCGAGAATGCCTTGCTGAAAGTTTGTCATGGTAACTCCTTGATGTTGTGTGTGAGTGGTGAGAGGAGGTCACCATACTCCAAACCGCGCAAAATGGCAAGGCGGGCCTGTCGACGGGGCGTTTTATTTTTTGGGGCGTTGGGCCGACTGGAGACGCTTCGCGTCCACTGCCAGCGCCGGGGAATAAAGTCCCCCGGCTAGAAACAGCGCCCCTGCGGGGCTGGTTTGAGGTGCGACGCACTTACCGCTGTTCCAAGTGCGTCGCACCTGATCCCAGCAATTTCAAATTTAGAATCCGGGCATGGTTCATTCTCATTCAAAGCCATCTTTACAATTTCTCCGTCCAACGTCATACGTCAAACGTCAAAAAGAGCCTGTTTCGCCACGTTTTGACGTTTGACGCTTTACG
>JALWDV010000009.1 GCA_027036755.1 Anaerolineae bacterium | reverse complement strand
GTTTAGAACACAGTATTTTTGCATTTTGTTCGTATTCTGTTTATGGCTAAAAGATAAATTTATCGTAAAATTGAAAACATTAGGTTCCGCCGAGATTTGAACTCGGATCGCTGGATTCAGAGTCCAGAGTGCTAACCGTTACACCACGGAACCAACTGATCTATTAGTTAATCGAAATTCCAGTAAATCTGAATAGAACAGTCTGGTATATTTCTGATTATTTGTACTGAACTATGAGTGAATAATTTAAGGACATTTCATTAAATTTATAAACAATTACTATTCCTTTACAACATGCACTATATACGACTTGCATACAACATGCAGACGCAATCGCAATGGAACCGCCCCTTTCGAAGCATTCCACCAATCAGCGGACGCGACCCAGTTTAGATGTAAACAGAAGCACGCGGAGAGACTACTCCTGTTTCCTCGAAATAGCAGCATTGCTCATCTGTCGTTCGTGTTAAAAACATTTTCTCAGCCGAAGAATGAATCACTCTAGCGATGCATGATTCCAATCTGACGCCAACAATGTTGTCATCCTGTATCACGACCGCCAGTCGTGCCGAGAACTGTGGTTTTTACCTGTTGTCAGCAGCGTTCAGTCGAGCTGGCTGGCCTTGCTGGTATGACAAGTTCGTGTCTTGGTAATTTCGCTTTGTCAACAACAAGCCTCGGCTCTCGGCATAACTCTAGCTCTGAGTACGGCCCGATAAATGGGTCGGCTTTCACACTGGCTGCACTTCGTCATTATACGCATCTATATATGTGTATAGTATCTATGTGCGTATATGTACGGTGAACCGGATATACTTTTAAATGCCGCTTACCCCTCCGATACGTAAAGTTTTAAATAGCGTCACCGTATCGTCGCCGTCGGGAGTTACATTCCGGATATCCCGTGTCTGCGTGAGCTACTTCACGGGAGTTAGTTACGTAGGATTATAATATATGCGTGTGTGCCTGACTCACTGGATATCACTCACAGTACGAGGTAAGATGTTCGTGTTTGTGACGCTGAGCTGGATGTATATGTGTGTATATGTGTGTGCGCGAGTGTGTATGTAGGCGCAAAGATTTTTCAGTATTTGCTAATTCGCCGTGGCATCGTGCTTAAACTGTAAAATGCAGAATTGATCAAAATGATCACCATACGCACCCACTTAGCCCACCCACACATATACACGCACGCACATACGCACGTACGTACGTGCCCGCACGTTAGATATCAAACTATTGCCCTATGTAACCGCTGGCAAACACCACGCTATGTCATAACTGTTAAAACTACTTCACTTCGCCTCATACCCACGGAGACTGCTAGCCTCACTGCAATCAGTGTTCATCCGTCTGTCAGTCTATCTGTCTATCACAGGTGAGCTGGCTGGAGTACTAAGGTCTACAATGTATTTACTATAGCTTCACGGCTTGGAGTTGGTGTTTTTCTTGTTGTATACTTCTACATACGTGTCGTGTGACATATTTCTTCCTCTAAACGAACTTAACCCAGAAAAGCTTTATTTTTCGGTGGACGAGAGACGGCTCTGTGTGTGACGAGTGTTGTGTTTGTATATCGGCCGATAACTGGTTGTCATAGTAACGCAAATAGTAGTAGCTGTAGTAGTAGTAGTAGTAGTAGTAGGTAGTTGCAGTAGCAGCAACAGAACCAGCAGTTACAGCGGTTGTGGTAGTAAGAGTAGCTGTAACAGTAGTAGTTGTGGCAGGTGCAGTAAGAGTAGTGGTGGTGGCAGTAGCACTACTTGTTGTTGTAGCAGCAGTTCTAATACCAGCAGCATCACTGGTAGCGATGCTACTTTACACACACACACACACGCACACACACACACGCACGCACGCGCCAACACACACACACACACACACACACCTAGTATCACACCAGACTACCAATGCGACTGGCTGTTTGG
>JALWDV010000008.1 GCA_027036755.1 Anaerolineae bacterium | reverse complement strand
GGTGGGGGCCAAGTCCAGCGGCCAAGGCTGCAAAACTGACGAACGCTGTCTTGAACGTTGGCTCAGCAGGCCTACCTTAGTAATCGTCTAAAAATTAGTTCCCGTTTTTGCGCTCACCGACTGAAGTCGCACTCTTCAGGCCTGCGGCCAATGGACGGCCTCCGCCGTCCAAAACGGCGACAAAAGGGTCGCCGAAGGGCGACCATTGGAGCGAAGCGCCTAAAGAGCCCGAGTTATGAATGTTCACAAATTAAATCGGCAATAGTGGCGTTTGCCACGTCCGTCCGGCGATGAAGTCGCCGGGCTACAAAACAGCGCCGGATGAATCCGGCTAGCCCCGCAGGGGCGCTGTTTCTAGCCGGGGGACTTCATCCCCCGGCGTTGGCGGCGGGCGCGAAGCGCCCCGGGCCTATAACCGGATTATTTTGTCAATGTTCATCACTCGGGGATTTGGCCGGAATCAGAATGCGCCCATCCGATTTGTTCAGATGATCTTCGGGCGGGGCACGGGGCGGATGAAACGACCGCCGCGGCGGCGATATTCGGCCTGCTGGGCCATGATCTCATCCGCGAAGTTCCAGGCCAGCAGCAGCACGTAGTCGGGCTGGTCTTCCAATAGCTTCTCGGTGGGATAGATGGGCAAATGGTTGCCGCCCATGAATTTGCCATGTTTGACCGGATTCAAGTCCACGATGTAATCCAGCAGGTCGCGGCCGATGCCTACGTAGTTCATCATTGTGGTGGCTTTGGCCGCGGCGCCATAGCCGACGATGCGCTTGTCCTGGCGTTTCAGGTCTCGCAGCAGGGCCAGCAGGTCGCGTTTGATGGTCTCCACCCGATCCGCGAAATCCCGATAGTAGTCGATGCTGTCGACGCGTCGGGCGGATTCCTGGGCCAGGAGTTCGCTCACCGAGGCCCGAACATCCTCCCGGGGCTGGATGAACAGCCGCAATGAGCCGCCGTGAATGCTGAGTCGGCGGATGTCGTTGAGATAAAGCCCGTGCCGCCGGAAGAGGCGATCCAGCGCGGTGACCGAGAAGTAGCACAGGTGCTGGTGATAGATGGTGTCGAATTCGCCGTGATCCACCAGATCGACCACGTAGGGGACTTCGATGACTGCCATGCCGTCCTCGGCCAGGAGAACGCGCACGCCCTCGACGAAGCCGTTGAGATCGGGCACGTGGGCCAGGACGTTGTTGGCCAGAAAGAGATCAGCGCCCGCGGGGTGCTGGGTCCGCAGCTTCCGGGCCAGCTCCAGGCTGAAATAGGTCTCCAGAGTGGGGATGCCCTGGGCGATGGCCCGCTGCGGCGGCCCGTCCGCAGGATCGACGCCCAGCACCGGAATGCCCCGCTGGACGAAGTTGCGCAGCATGTAGCCATCGTTGCTGGCGGCCTCCACCACCCAGCTTTGCTCGTTCAGCCCCAGCCGCTGGATGAGTTCCCGGGCGCTGTCGCCGAAGTGCTGCATCAGCCGGGGCGAGACCGAGGAGTAGTAGGGGTAATCCTGGCGGAAGAGGATGTCGGGCGAGACGGAGACGTCGATCTGGGCCAGGGCGCAGTGCGGGCAAAAGACCAGGGTCAGGGGCGCGACCAGCTCGGGCTCCTGCAATTGCGCCGCGGTGAGCAGCCTGTCGGCCAGGGGCGTTTCGCCAAAATCGAGGACGGGAATCAGGCCCTCGCGGCCGCAGGAGCGGCAGGCGGTGGTGCGCACGTAGTCAGCTTGTCCAACGGAGTTCATCATCCACCCGACCTTCTTGTATGAGTTTTTGGAGATGCGCCAGACGCCTGTAGCGCGGGCCTTCGTAATCGTCGACGCCCAGGCCCACCCGCTGATAAGCCTCGTACAGCTCCTGAGCGCCTTTGCGGGCGTCCCACTGGGGCTCGAAGCCGGGCAGGGTCTCCAGGATGAGGTCGCAATTGACCCGATAGTTGCGTTTGTCCGGGCCCGCGTCGGGCGCATAGTCGATGCGGCTGCCGGGCACGGTTTCGGCCACGATCTCGGCCAGCTCGCGAATGCGGTAATTGTCTTGCGTGCGGCAGACGTTGAACGCCCGGTTGTGGATCAGCTCTCGGGGTGCGTTCATGGCCGCGATGAAAGCCCGGGAGATGTCTTCGATGTGGACGATGGGCCGCCAGGGCGAGCCATCGCTTTTGAGATACACCCGGCCCGTGGTGTAGGCCCAGGCCATGAGATTGTTCAGCACCAGATCGAAGCGCAGCCGGGGCGAGACCCCGAACGCGGTGGCGTTGCGCAAAAAGGTGGGGCTGAAATCATCATCCGCCATTTTCGAGACAGCCTGCTCCACCATCACCTTGGATTTGCCGTAGGGCGTCACCGGGTTGAAGGGCGATGTCTCGTCCAGAAAATCATCACCGGCCGCGCCGTAATTGCTGCACGAGGAGGAGAAGATGAAGCGGGGCACGCCCACCTGCTTCGCCATCTCGGCCAGCCGCACCGACGCCCGAAAGTTGATCTCGTAGGTCAGCTCGGGATTGAGATTGCCCAGGGGGTCGTTGGAGAGCCCGGCCAGGTGCATGATCGCGTCGAATCCCGCCACATCCTCGGGCTGCACATCCCGAATGTCTTTGCGGATTTCGGTGATCTCGTAAGCGGGCTCCTCACCGAAGGTGCACTCGGTGAAGAGATTGGAATCCAGGCCCGTGACTTCATGGCCCTGGGCCAGCAGCATGGGCGTCAGCACCGTGCCGATGTAGCCGTTGTGTCCGGTTACCAGAACTTTCATGTCAATCCTCCCAGAGTTTCCAGGGGGCGTCGCCGCTCTCCCAGAGGCGTTGTAAGATGTACTTCTCCCGCAGGGTGTCCATGCACTGCCAGAAGGAGGTGTGGCGATAGGCCATGAGCTGCCCATCCGCGGCCAGCCGCTCCAGGGGCTCGTGCTCCCACACGGTGTCGTCGCCGTCGATGTAGTCGAACACGCCCGGTTCCAGCACGAAGAAAGCGCCGTTGATCCACCCTTCGCCGATCTGCGGCTTTTCGGTGAACTTGGCCACCCGGTCGCCATCGAAGACGAGATGGCCGTAGCGGGCGGGCGGGCGCACTGCGGTCATGGTGGCCAGCTTGCCGTGGCTGCGATGAAAGGCCAGCAGATCGTGCAGATTGACGTCGGAGACGCCATCGCCCCAGGTGAGCATGAAGGTCTCGTTGCCGATGTGCGGGGCCAGGCGTTTGATGCGTCCGCCGGTTTGGGTGGGGATGCCGGTGTCGATGAGATGGACGATCCAGTCGGGGACGTACCCGCTATCCATCTCCACCTCGCCCGTTTTGAGATTAACGGTGAGATTGCTTTGCAGCGCGTAATAATCCAGCATGTAGCGTTTGATGTAATCGCCTTTGTAGCCCAGGGCGATGATGAATTCCTTGAAGCCGTAGTAATCGTAGTGGCGCATGATGTGCCAGAGAATGGGCTTGCCCCCGATCTCGACCATGGGCTTGGGCCTGATTTCGGTCTCCTCGGCCAGCCGGGTGCCATATCCCCCGGCCAGGATCGCGACTTTCATGTCTAAAATCCCTCCTTGTCTTGAGGCTGATCGTAATAGCGGTAATATGCGGTGGAATAGCCCCGTGGACGAAAATGGCGTTCGTAGAAATCCCACACCCGGCTCCACGAGCCCGGCGCCACCGCGTTGACGATATCCAGGCCCAGCAGGGCCAGATTGCGGCCCGAAAAGGCCCAGAGGAGCGCCTGCCCATAACTTTTGGCGCGTTCGCCCGGCGGCAGCGGCGCGCGGCGCACTGCGCCGAAATTCTCGCGCCATTTGCGCCAGGTGGGCATGTTGCTGCGGCCCGAGCGGGGATCGTACCACGCGGCCAGCTTCTCCCGGGGCAGCTTCACCGAGCGTCCGCCATGCTGCCGGGAGAAAAACAGAGGCTCGGGCAGATAAATCACCTTGCCCCGCAGGCTGATCTCGGCGATGAGGGTTTTGTCGGAGCCGACATGGCTGGCGATGAGGGGCGTTTGGGCCAGCACGTCGGCCCGGAACAGCCCGAACACCTGGAAGCAGGTGGGGGAGCGGCGGATGAATTCGCCAAAGCGGCGGCTGGGAGAATCGTCCGCGGTGTGTTGCAGCTCGACAAGATGCTCGCCCACCACGCGCCCCGCGTCGTCGATGACCCGAACGCTGGTGTAGCACAGCGCGGCCGAGGGGTCGGCCTCCAGCACGGGAACGGTTTTGGCCAGATACTCGGGCGCGATGAGATCGTCTGCCGCGGCCCATTTGAAGTACTCGCCTCGGGCCAGCTCGAAGGTGCGGTTGAAATTGCGGGCCGCGCCGATGTTTTCCTCGTTGCGATGATACCGAAAGCGGCTGTCCCGCTGCACGAACTCCCGGGCGATGTCGGCCGTGCCGTCGGTGGAGGCGTTGTCGCAGATGATGACCTCGAAGTCGGTGAAGGTCTGCCGGGCGATGGCCTCCAGCGCGTCCCGCAGATAGCGCTCGCCATTGTAAACGGGCGCCCCAATGCTCACCTTCGGTCGTCGATCAGGCATGGTTGTAGCGGATGGATGGAGAAGACATACGGATATTCGCGCCCTTTTTGCTCACGCTACGCGTGGATATCGATGGATACATTATAAGTCCCCACAGGAATGCCTGCAAGTGATGATGGTTGTCAATGGGCCATTTCAAATGGGTGCGTTCCATTTCGGTTGGAAGCGTTTGCCACATCCGCCCGGCGATGAAGTCGCCGGGCTACAAAACAGCGCCGGATAAATCCGGCTAGCCCCGCAGGGGCGCTGTTTCTAGCCGGGGGACTTCATCCCCCGGCGCTGGCCGCGGGCGCGAAGCGCCCCGTTAATGAATGAATTATTTTAACTTTCCAACTCATTTGGGACACCCCCATTTCAAATTTGGTTCGGAGACAAGCCCCCCCCTCCCGGCCTCCTCCGCTTCGGCTGACGCCTTGCAGGGGGAGGAGCCCATCGCTTTGCCAATTTGTGCAGCAGATGAGCATCTCTCTCCCCTGAACACGAGCGCAGCGAGTATCGGGGGAGGGGCGGGGTGGGGCAAAAGGGAGGCCGGGAGGGATGAAATCGCCCCCTTGCCTCTTGTGGATTCGGCTCAACTGGATTTCAGGGAGTGTTGGCTTTGCAAAACCCGCCGGATTGTGAATCCGGCTAGAAGCTGATAGATCCACGGGCGGATTGCGAATCTGCCCAGAATCTCACCCCTCGAAATCCGCTTGAGCCAGAAAACATTCGTTACGACTGCATTTTCTCAAGCGCTGCAACATGTGACTCGATAATCACCAGTGATAACGTTGATTCACGAATCAATAAAACCGTCGCTACGAGCAGGCAAAGAATCCCGACGGTGGATAACAAGAGCAGCAGCCATGCTGTCGCCGCTGGATAGGTCAAATCCGCCAATGCTCCCAAAACACTGCTGATTGCCAGAAATGACGCACTGGCGTAAAGGCCCGTCAAAGCATAGCGAAACAAACGGGCCCGCAGCAACAAATGCCGGACGATCGTCATGCCCCCCAAAGCGCTGTCTTCGAAGAGTTGATGAACTTCGGTGTGCAGCTGACCGAATCGGGTCGATGTCGAAAGAAGCAGCAGACCCACGCCGGGCAAAAGCAACAGAGGCATGATCCAATTAATAGTTCCAGTCATAAAAATCACCTTGAAATGAGCTTTAGAAGCGGTTACAAAGCCTTGATGCCTCGAAGATACCCAACCTTACGCAGATCGAACATTTCGGGAGCTTAACAGCGGCCCCCGTTCATGCTACAATAAAATCGGCCTGTCGCCCGTCAAGATACCCATCGATCTGTTGCCCCAGCCTCATTTCAAGATTCCCATGTCAAAAATCAATGAAATCGCCTTTCAACACCCTTCAGAAAAAGAATTTGCCAAACTGCTGGATTATTATGGCGTCGAATGGGTGTACGAACCACGAACGTTCGAGTTGG
>JALWDV010000007.1 GCA_027036755.1 Anaerolineae bacterium | reverse complement strand
ACACGAAGATACGAAGGCGCGAAGGAAAAAGATAAGGTTTGGAGAGGATTTTCTCCGTGAATCCCCTTATTTTTTCTCTGTGTCCTCCGTGTCTCCGTGTTGAGAAACCTTTTTGCAGTGCATCCAATGATATGGGTGAGGACTGTTTTGTATAAATCTCACGTAAAGTCGTCAAGGCGCGACAGGAAAAAGAAACGAAGAAATCCTGAGCGGCTTTTGTGTCTTTGCGTGGGATTTTTTCTCCACACGAGACCACCTCCGCCCTGCAGCGACTGAGGGAAATCAGGCAGGGGGAGCGAAGGAATCGAACTCACAAGGAGCTCATTATGAATTATCTGGCCTTCGATTTGGGCGCTTCCAACGGACGCGCGTTGTTGGGTTCCATTGAAGGTGATCGTTTCGAGATCACCGAATTGCACCGCTTTCCCAACAATCCAGTGCGGCTGCCCTCGGGCCTGCACTGGAACATCCTGGAGTTGTGGTCGAATGTCTTGCAGGGCCTGCGCGCGGCTGCGCCTCATCGGCCTGTCAGTCTGGGGCTGGACGCGTGGGGCGTGGATTTTGGGCTGCTGGATAGCCAGGACGCGCTCATCGGCAACCCCTTTCATTACCGCGACCATCGCACCGAAGGCATGATGGAGGAGGTGTTCAAAGTCGTTCCCCGGGAGCAGGTGTACGCGCAGACGGGCATCCAGTTCATGGCCCTGAATAGCCTGTATCAGCTCTATTCCATGGTGAAAAGCCAGTCGCCCGCGCTGGATATCGCCCAAACCCTGCTTTTTACGCCCGATCTGCTGAATTTCTGGCTGACGGGCCGCAAGGTCAACGAATTCACCATCGCCACCACCTCACAGATGTTCAGTCCGCTGACCGGAACCTGGGCCGCGGATATGCTGGCGGCCCTGGACATCCCCGCACATCTCCTCAACGACATCGTTCATCCGGGTGCGGCGCTGGGGCCGTTGCGGGCGGAGGTGGCGGAGGAGACGGGCGGCGCCGATCTAACGGTCATCGCTCCCGCCACCCACGACACCGGCTCTGCGGTGGCGGCCGTGCCCGCGAGCAATGAGGATTTCGCCTGGCTCAGTTCGGGCACCTGGTCCATCCTGGGCGCGGAGGCCCGCCAGCCCGATCTCAGCGAGCAGGCCCTGGCTTTCAACTTCACCAACGAAGGAGGCGTGTTCGGAACCTGGCGGCTTTCGAAGAACATCTCGGGCCTGTGGACGATGCAGGAATGCCATCGCGAATGGGGAACGTCCTATGACGAGCTCACGCGATTGGCGGCGGAGGCGCGCCCCTTCCTGGCGGTCATCGATGTCGATGATCCCGCTTTCTTCCATCCGGGCGACATGCCCCGCAAGATCCAGGCGTACTGCCAAGCCACCGGCCAGGCCGTTCCCCAGACGCAGGGGGAGATCACCCGCGTCATTCTGGAAAGCCTGGCGCTGAAATATCGCCAGACTCTGGAGCAACTGGACGAGCTGACCGGCATCCGCCACGAGCCGCTGCACATCATCGGTGGCGGAACCCGCAACAAGCTGCTGAATCAACTGGCTGCGGACGCCACCGGTCGCACCGTCATCGCCGGCCCGGTGGAGGCCACGGCCACGGGCAACATCCTGCTGCAAGCCATCGCCATGGGCCAGTTGGCGGATCTGGCCGAGGCCCGGGCCCTGGTGCGCAGCGCCTTCCCGCCCACTGTTTACGAGCCCAACCCCGATCCTCGCTGGGATGAAGCCTACGCCAGGATCTAGTACAAGGAGGCGTAAGTTGTTGTAGCGTTGGCTGCTTGCGCTTGCGCCCAGCCGGATATGTGATCCGGCGGGTTGAGTAGGAAAAATGCGCCGGATCGCACATCCGGCGCGGCGCATTATCATAGCAAACCATACAATCACTTCGGCCCTCATGTACCAGGCGAGCCGCACCTCGC
>JALWDV010000006.1 GCA_027036755.1 Anaerolineae bacterium | reverse complement strand
TAGGGCCAGCCGGGCGTTTTGGCCGAATGATGAATGTTCACAACCCGAATCGCTATAGTGGCGTTCGCCACGTCCGCCCGGCGATGAAGTCGCCGGGCTACAAAACAGCGCCGGATAAATCCGGCTAACCCCGAAGGGGCGCTGTTTCTAGCCGGGGGACTTCATCCCCCGGCGCTGGCGGCGTTGCTGTTTCTTCAACCAAAATAGGACGCACCCATTACCAAAACAAAAGGCCCCGTCATCTCGGCGGGGCCCTTTGTTTTTGATTGTCTTAGCGGCGCCCAAATGGGTTCGGTGCGTCCCATTTCGGATGAAAGGCTGGGCGACGCAGCCGGTTAGCGCCGTTTCTTCGATTTGCGCTTCTTGGGCTTGCGACGCCCGCGGGCGGGAGACGCCGCCCGGCCTGCGGCAACGGGCTGCCTGGGGGCCTGCGGCGAGGTCTCGCCCGCCATGTCGCTCTTCATGTGGCAATCCTTGTACTTCTTGCCGCTGCCGCACCAGCAAGGATCGTTGCGGCGCAGCTTGGGCCCCTGACGGCGCTGGGGCGCAGGCTTGCCGCCATTGCCGCCGCTGGCGCTGGGATGCACCGCCCGCACCGGCGCTCGCTGCTGCTCGCGCACCAGCTCCACCCGGAAGATCTGGGTGACCACATCCTCCTGGATGCTGTCCATCAGGTCGGCGAACATGTTGAAGGCCTCGCGCTTGTAAGCCACCAACGGGTCTTGCTGGGCCACGGCCTGCAAACCAATACCCTCTCGTAGGATGTCCAGATCGGTCAGGTGACGCACCCACCGCTTGTCGATGGACTGGATCATAAGCAGGCGCTCGATGCGGCGCATGTCCTCTGCGCCCAGACGCTGTTCTTTGGCCTCGTAATTCGCCTCTGCGATGCGCTGCAGGCGCTCCACCAGATCCTCGGGGCTCAGTCCCTGCCAGGCCTCGGCATTCTCATCCGCGGGCAGAGGCATCATGCGCAGCACGGCCTGATGCAGCGATTTCAAGTCCCAGTCTTCGGCGTATTTGGCCGACGTGTAGCGCTGCACCAGGCTTTCGAGATAATTGTTCACCATGCGCAGGATGGTGGGCTTGAGGTTGGGCTCGGAGAGCACCTTGCGGCGCTGGTCGTAGATGACCTCGCGCTGCTTGTTCACCACGTCATCATATTCGAGGACGTGTTTACGCATGTCGAAGTTGTAGCCTTCCACCCGGGTCTGGGCCTGCTCGATGGCTTTACTCACCATGCCCGCTTCCAGAGGCATGTCCTCGTCCACGCCCAATCGATCCATGATGCGGGAGAGGCTCTGGCCGCCAAACCGCCGCATCAAATCATCCTCCAGCGACAGATAAAAGCGAGACTGACCGGGATCGCCCTGACGCCCGGCGCGGCCGCGCAACTGATTATCGATGCGTCGGGCCTCGTGGCGCTCGGTGCCGATAACATAGAGGCCGCCCAACTGGCGCACCTTGTCGCCATCGCGTTTGGTTTGCTCCCAGCGCTTCTTCAGCACCTCCACCCAGGGCTCCTTGATCTTCTCGGTCGGGTCTTGCCCCTTGCGCAGCATATCCACCGCTTCGGTCCAGGCGGCCTCGGAGATTTCACTCAGCTCGTAACCCTGCTTGCGCAGATCTTCCCGGGCCAGATTCTCGGCATTGCCGCCCAGCAGGATATCGACGCCACGGCCGGCCATGTTGGTGGCGATGGTGACCGCGCCCGGGCGGCCCGCCTGGGCGATGATCACCGCCTCGCGCTCGTGGTTCTTGGCGTTCAGCACCTCGTGGGGGATGCCGCGGCGGCGCAGCAGCGTGGAGATGTATTCCGAAGTCTCGATGGCGCTGGTCCCCAGCAGAATAGGCTGGCCCGTCTTGTGCGCCCGCTCGATCTCATCCATCACCGCCTTGAACTTGGCCCGCTGCGACTTGAACACCATGTCGGGATGATCGACGCGCTGCACCGGCACGTTGGTGGGAATGACCACCACATCCAGGTTGTAGATGCGATGGAACTCCTCCTGCTCGGTGGCCGCTGTGCCTGTCATACCCGCCAGCTTGCGATACATGCGGAAGAAATTCTGGAAGGTGATGGTGGCCATAGTCAGATTCTCGCGGCGCACCTTCACCCCCTCCTTGGCCTCGATGGCCTGATGCAGCCCCTCGGAATAGCGGCGACCGTGCATCAGGCGGCCGGTGAACTCATCCACGATGATGATCTCGCCATCCTTGACGATATAATCCTTGTCCCGCTTGAACAGCACATGCGCCCGCAAGGCGTTATCCATGTAGGGCAGCCACTCCGCGTATTTGGGATCATACAGTGATTCGCCCTCGGGGACGCCCATCCACTGCTCGATCTTGTGGATGCCTTCCTCGGTCAGAGTCACCACCCGGTCTTTCTCATCCACCGTGTAGTCGCCGGGGCCATCCTCGACCTCTTGCGGACGCAGGCGGGGCATGAGCTGGGCGAAGCGGCGGTAGAGATCGCTGGATTCCTGGGCCGGGCCGGAGATGATCAACGGCGTGCGGGCCTCGTCGATGAGGATGTTGTCGATCTCGTCGATGATAGCGAAGTTCAGCTCCCGCTGCACCATCTGGTCGATATCGGTGACCATGTTGTCGCGCAGATAATCGAAGCCGAACTCGTTGTTGGTGCCGTAGGTGATGTCGGCCTGATAAGCCTGGCGGCGGGTGATGGGCCGCAAGTTGCGGAAGCGGTCATCCTCGTTGGGATAATCGGGATCGTAGATGAAAGAGCCCTGGTCGGGATTCCCCGCGCCGCTCTGGATGACCGCGGCGCTGACGCCCAGGAAGTGATAGACCGGGCCCATCCACTGCACGCCATATTTAGAAAGATAATCGTTGGGCGTGACCAGATGCACGCCCCGGCCTGTGAGCGCATTGAGATAAAGGGGCAGGGTGGCGACCAGGGTTTTGCCTTCGCCCGTCTTCATCTCGGCGATCTTGCCCTGGTGCAGGGTGATGCCGCCGATGAGCTGCACATCGTAATGCCGCAGGCCCAGGGTGCGCATCGACGCTTCGCGCACCACCGCGAAGGCCCGGGGCAGAATCTCCATGAGAATATCTTCTTCCAACTGACGCAGATCTTCATCCACCCGCTCGATCTGGCGTTTGAGCCGATCGATATCGCTGGGATCCTCGGCCTTATCCAGCTCCGCGCGCAGATCATCCAGCTCCTGTCGCAGGGGCGCGGTCTCCTGCCGGATTTTCTCGCGGAAGACGTCGGTCTGGGCCCGCAGCTCGTCATCGCTGAGCTGCCTGATCTCGGGCTCCAGCGCATTGATCTCATCCACCAGAGGCTGGATTTTCTTGATGAACTTCTCGCTGGGATCGCCAACGACTTTCTTGAGCAGATTCTTGAACATATCGATTGTTTCGGGGAATTTGGGTTGGGTGTGGAGCGTCAAACGCAAAACGCCAAACGTCATCTGGTGTAACGCTTCCTTGACGTTTGACGCGTGACGCACTGCGATGGCTTCGCGGGGAATCATCGCCGAAAAATCGGATTCATTCTGCGGAGAAAATTCGCCCCGCAAAACGCTAACGCTTCATTATAGCACAATTCATCCAATAGCTTTGGATTTTGATGGCGGCCATACGGATGTGAGTTTGGTTCGTCTTGTTTCGACTGGACTTCCAAACGTTTCCAAGCAGTCGCCATGAGCGATAGCTCACCACATAACCAACGAAAATCCCTCGTTACGTCATTCCGACGACCGCAGGGAGGAGGAATCTCCCAGGTGCGACGCACTTGAGCCTGCGGTAAGTGCGTCGCACCTTTTGGTCGCTGCGCTCCCTCGAAATGACGGTCGTAATGCGTGATTCGTGATGCGTGACAACCTCACGCATTACGCATTACGCGTCACGCTCGTTGCAGACTCGCCCAACGCTGGTTTTGCTAACCTTCAGCAATCAGCAAGCGTTCTATTTACGAAGCAGATTGCTATTCTCCACGGCAATTTGAAGCGATCTTGTCTTTCTCGCCACAGTGCTGTAAACTCTCAGATGAAGATACTGTTCTCATTTGGCTGATCTGAACCCAGCCCCATTTTGTTTCACCCGAATACGGAGGCAAATTCCATGAACCTCGGACCCCTTGAACTTGGCTTGATTTTGGTGATCGTTCTCCTCATCTTTGGCGCGGGCAAGCTGCCCGAAGTGTTCCGCTCTTTGGGGCAAGGCATTCGCGAATTTCGCGAAGCTGCTGGCGAGGAAAACGAATCGAAGAGCGCCGAAGCTCCAAAAACCAGTCAAGCCAGCAAATAACGACGCACTGCTTCGCTACGCGATCCCTCTCACTTTCGCCAGAAAACGGCCCGCTGCATTTATTCGCGCGAGCCGTTTCTTTTTCGCCGGAACTCTCGAAATAGAGTTGCCTCCCGCACACACTTCAACTAGAATGATCGATGGCTGAAACGCCCGTCCCTCAACCTCGATCTTTTCCGGAGCTTTTCTTATGACCTCGACGACAGCCCCCATCCGCACCATCGCAGTGATGACCAGCGGCGGCGACGCGCCCGGCATGAACGCCGCCATTCGAGCCGTCGTGCGCCGGGCCATTTCCAGGAATCTTCGGGTGTATGGGATTCGACGCGGTTGGCTGGGCGCTGTCGAAGGCGGTGACGCCATTATCGAGATGGACTGGCGTTCGGTGGGCGGCATCCTCCAGCGCGGCGGCACGATTTTGGGCACGGCCCGCTGCAATCGATTTCGCACCCGGGAGGGACGCCTGCAGGCGGCCGTTCACATCTATCGGCTCGGCATCGACGCCCTGGTGGTGATCGGCGGCGATGGATCGTTGACCGGAGCGATGGTCTTGCAGAAGGAATGGCCCGAGTTGCTGGCCGATGCGGCCGCCAGGGGGCTCGTCACGTTGCCCGATGACGAATCCCCCCGCCTGGCCATCGTAGGACTGCCCGGCTCCATCGACAATGACACTTTCGGCAGCGATATGTCTATTGGCGCAGACACCGCCTTGCATCGCATCGTCACCGCGGCGGACCAGTTGACCAGCACCGCGGCCGCACATCAGCGCACTTTTGTGCTGGAGGTGATGGGGCGCAATTGCGGCTATCTGGCCCTGGCCGGGGCGATCGCCTCCAACAGCCAATGGGTGATCATCCCAGAGGAGGAGCTGGATTCCCGCTGGCATCAGAAAATGGTGCAATCGCTCAAGCGCGGCCGCGATGCCGGGCGACAGCACGCCCTGGTTATCATGGCCGAAGGCGCGCGTCATCCCGATGGCCTGCCCCTAAAGTCCGACACCCTCAAGAATATCCTGGACAAACAGCTTGGCGAAACCCGGGTGACGGTGTTGGGGCATATTCAGCGCGGCGGCGCGCCCAGCGTCTTCGATCGCATTCTCGCCACCCGCCTGGGCGCTGAGGCCGTGGAATATCTCGTCGGTGAAGGGCGGGAGGCGCCGCCGGTGATGATGGGCCTCCGCAACAATCGGGTGACGGCCACGCCCCTGGCCGAAGTCATTTCCAAGAGCGGCAAGGTGGCGCGCTTGCTTGATCTTGGCGATTACAAAGGGGCGCTGAAGCTGCGAGGCGCCAGTTTTCGCGCCCAACTGTCGCTGCTGAAAATTCTTATCGCCACGGAACCCAAACAGCAGGGGGATCGGGGCAATTTGCTCATCGTCACCACCGGGCATGATGCCCCGGGCATGAATCCACTCGTGAGGGTGGCCACGCGAGTGGCAATCGCCAGGGGGTTCAAGGTGTTTGGCGCGGAATATGGTTTGGAGGGATTGCTGGCGGGGGATATCCGCAAACTGGGCTGGATGGATGTCACGGGATGGATGTCTCGCGGCGGTTCGGAACTGGGCACGGGCTACTACATCCTGCAGGAAAAAGACCTGCCCACCCTCTCGACTGTGTTGAAACGACACGACATCTCCGCCATGATGCTCATCGGCGG
>JALWDV010000005.1 GCA_027036755.1 Anaerolineae bacterium | reverse complement strand
CGCCTGAAAAAATCCTTTGCAAACCGGCGGCTCCCTCTCCCGCAAAGGAGCGAAGCGACTGGCGGGGGAGGGCCGGGGAGGGGGCGAAGCTCTGGCGGCCCGGCAGGGAAAGGGAACTAATTTCTGGACGTGTACTAAGCGCCTAGTACACGAAGGCCGAAATGATTGTATGGTTTGCTATGCTAATGCGTCGCGCCGGATGTGCGATCCGGCGCACTTTTCCCGTTTAACCCGCCGGATTGCGAATTCGGCGGGTCGGGTGAAGCCAATGCCTCCTGAAATCCTGTTGGGCCCGAACGCGAAGGGCAAAAGAGAGTGTCAAGGCGCAAATGGCAATGGCTTTTTGATGTGAAATTTGCTATAATGCCGATGTAACCCTTTTTTATGAACGACATCCGACTCCGGTCGGTTATGGAGGATATCTTTGAAACAAAATTGGACGCGTAACGCTTTCGTCTATCTGTTGATCATCGTGGCGTTGGTTGCGCTCTTTCTGGGCGTCAATCCCATGACGGATAGCGGGCCCAAGGAAATGGATATGTCGACCCTGGCGGATAAAATCACCGCCGGCAAGGTCGAGTCCATCGTGATCCGGGACAATGATCTGGTCGTCACCCTGACCAACGACGAACGCTACCGCTCTCGCAAGGATGAGGGAGCCAGTCTGCTTGAAACCTTGCTGAATCTTGGCGTTCCTTCCGACAAACTCCATTCGGTGAAGATCAGCGTGGCCCCGCCCAGTCAGTGGGGAGGATGGCTCACCCTGCTGGGGACTTTGCTGCCTCTGCTGCTGGTGGGGGCGTTGTTCTTCTTCCTCATGCGACAGGCCCAGGGCTCCAACAGTCAGGCCATGAGTTTTGGCAAGAGCAGGGCCAAGATGATGTCGGGCGACAAGCCCACCATCACTTTCGATGACGTGGCCGGGGCGGACGAAGCCAAAGAAGAGTTGCAGGAGGTCGTGGAGTTTCTGCGCGAGCCCGAGAAGTTCGCCTCGCTGGGCGCGCGTATCCCCAAGGGCGTGCTCATGGTGGGGCCGCCCGGCACCGGCAAAACGCTGATGGCCAAGGCCGTGGCTGGTGAGGCGGGCGTGCCTTTCTTCTCCATCTCCGGCTCCGAGTTCGTGGAGATGTTCGTGGGCGTGGGCGCCAGCCGCGTGCGCGACCTCTTCGAACAGGCCAAACGCAACAGCCCCTGCATCGTGTTCATCGATGAGATCGACGCGGTGGGACGGCATCGCGGCGCTGGCCTGGGCGGCAGCCATGACGAGCGAGAGCAGACCTTGAATCAGATTTTGGTGGAGATGGACGGTTTCGACACCGACACCAACGTCATCATCATCGCCGCCACCAACCGGCCCGACATTCTGGACCCGGCTCTGCTGCGGCCCGGGCGTTTCGACCGACGCGTGGTGCTGGATCGACCTGATGTGCGCGGCCGCCGCGCCATCCTGGATATCCACGTGCGGGGCAAGCCCCTGGCCGCCGACGTCGATCTGGACAATCTGGCCCGGGCTACGCCGGGCTTTGTGGGCGCAGACCTGGAGAATATGGTCAACGAGGCCGCCATTCTGGCCGCGCGCCGGGGCAAAATCCTCATCTCCATGCGGGAGTTCGAGGAGGCCATCGAACGCGTGGCGTTGGGCGGGCCCGAACGCCGCAGCCGCGTGCTGGGCGAGGAGAAGAAGAAGCTCACCGCCTATCACGAAGCGGGCCATGCCGTGGCCGCCAGGGTGCTGGAGCCCGAAAATCCCGTGCAGAAAGTCACCATTATCCCTCGCGGGCAGGCTGGCGGTTATTCCTGGCAGGTGCCCGATGAGGAAAAAACCTTGCAGAGCGTGGATGATCTCAAGGCCCGCATCGCGGTGGCGCTGGGCGGCCGCATCGCCGAGGAGATCGTGTTCGGCGACGTCTCCAGCGGCGCTGCGTCGGATCTGGAGCATGTCACCCGCATCGCTCGGGCCATGGTCACCCGCTATGGCATGAGCGAGACGCTGGGGCCCATGGTCTTCGGCCAGCGTCAGGAGATGGTCTTCCTGGGCCGCGAAATCCACGAACAGCGGGATTACAGCGAAGAAACCGCCGCCCGCATCGATGCGGAAGTGCGGCGCATCGTGGATGAAGGCTACAAGATGTGCCGCGAGGCGCTGGAGACGCATCGCGACAAGCTGGAGCTGGTGGCCAAGACGCTGCTGGCGCGCGAGACCCTGACCCGTGAGGAATTCGCCACGCTGTTCGAGACGGGCGAACTGCCGGAACCCCCGGCCAGCGCGCCTCCCTCCCAGGCGTTGAAAGAGCCCGAGATCTTTTCTCCTCCCGAGCATGAATCATCGCATGGCCCCGCCACGCCCCCGGCCCCGGCCCCGGCGTAATGATGGCGTTCAGTAATCAGCATTCGGTAACCAGCCGACCGATCAAGCCGGACTGAAAACTGAACACTGAAAACTGAACGCGTCTTCACCCTTGCATCGAATCAGATGGCGATCTTCTGCTCAATGGCCTCCTGGGCCAGGGCGATGAAGTCATCCAGGGCCATCGCGCCCAGCCGCTTGCCGTTGCGCAATCGCACGTTGACCGTGTTTTCGGCCATCTCGCGGCCGCCTAACACCAGCATGTAGGGGATTTTCTGCAACTGGGCGTTGCGGATTTTGGCGTTCATGCGATCGTCGCCGTCATCCACTTCCACCCGCAGGCCCGCGGCCTTGAGCGCCTGGGCGATGCCGAAGGCGTAGTCGTTCTGCTCATCGGTGATGGGGATGACAGCCACCTGCACGGGCGTCAGCCACACGGGGAAATTGCCCGCGTAGTGCTCGATGAGCACGCCAAAGAAGCGTTCCATGCTGCCCATCAGGGCCCGGTGGATCATGTAAGGACGGTGGGGTTTGCCGTCGGGGCCGATGAAGGTGAGATCGAAGCGTTCGGGCAGGTTGAAATCGAACTGGATGGTGCTGAGCTGCCAGGGGCGCTCCAGCGCGTCGGTGACGTAGATGTCGATCTTGGGGCCATAGAACGCGCCGTCGCCCTCGTTGATATCGTAGGGATAGCCGCTGCGTTTCAGCGCACCCAGCAGGGCCTCCTCCGCGGCGTCCCATTTCTCTTCCTCGCCCACGCGTTTCTCGGGCCGGGTGCTGAGATAGAGGTTGAAGTGCTCGAAGCCGAAGTCTTTGAGCATGGCGATGCTGAATTGCAACACCCGGTCGATCTCCCCCGGCATCTGATCGGGAGCGCAGAAGAGATGGGCGTCGTCCTGGGTGAATCCGCGCACCCGGGTCAATCCGTGCAGCGCGCCCGATCGCTCGTAGCGATAAACCGTGCCCCATTCGGCCCAGCGCAGCGGCAGATCCCGGTAGGAGCGCAGACGGCTCTTGTAAATCTGCACGTGGAAGGGACAGTTCATGGGCTTGAGATAATACTCCTGCTCGTCGATGTCGATGGGGGCGTACATGCTCTCCTTGTAGAAGCCCAGATGGCCGCTGGTTTCCCACAGCACCGAGCGCCCGATGTGCGGCGTGTAGACGAAGTCGTAGCCGCCCTCCAGATGCAGCCGTTTGGCGTGCTCCTCCATGAGATAGCGAATGAGGCCGCCCTTGGGATGCCAGAGGACGAGACCGCCGCCTACGGTCTCATGGTTGGTGCTGAACAGGTCCAGTTCCTTGCCCAGTTTGCGATGGTCGCGCTTTTTCGCTTCTTCCAGCCGATTGAGGTAGGTCTTGAGCTGTTTCTTGTTCTTCCAGGCCGTGCCGTAGATGCGCTGGAGCATGGGGCGGTTTTCATCACCCCGCCAGTAGGCTCCGGCCACATGCAGCAGTTTGACGGCGTCGGGCGGAATCTGGCCTGTGTGCGCTACGTGGGGCCCGCGGCACAGATCGACGAAGTCGCCATCCTGATAGATGGATATCTCGACCGGTCCCTCGATGGGCTCGCCATGTTCATCCAGACCGCCTTTCAGCAGCCCGTCGATGAGCTCCAGCTTGTAGGGCTGGTCTTTGAAGAGCTCTCGGGCCTCTTCTGCAGTGACCACCTTCTTCTCGAAGGGATATTTGCCGGAGATGATCTGGCGCATCCGTTTTTCGATGGCCTCCAGGTCTTCTTGCGAGAAGGTGCGCAGATTGCCCTCCTCGTCTCGCCCCAGATCGAAATCGTAGTAGAAGCCGTCCTTGATGGGCGGGCCGATGGCCAGCTTCGCTTGGGGATAGCGTTCCAGCACGGCCTGGGCCATGACGTGCGCGGCCGAGTGCCTGATTTTGTACAGATCGTCTTTTAGTTCCTGTTTTTGTTTGGGAGAACCCATAAGTGAAAAACCTCCAATAAGGTTAGGGAGTGATAATGCCGTAATAAATCATCAGCAGATAACCGCCGTAGAGCAACAGCATGGTCACTGCCACGATGAGTAGAAAGCTCAAAATCGATTCCATGACAACGCGGCATGGCGTCTTT
Source organism: Anaerolineae bacterium (assembly GCA_027036755.1). Taxonomy (GTDB): domain Bacteria; phylum Chloroflexota; class Anaerolineae; order J102; family J102; genus M2005. The sequence goes on along the minus strand of JALWDV010000005.1, from coordinate 1,513 downwards.
TTTGTGGTGTGGGTGACGACTTGAGGCCGAAAGGAGCTTCTGATATTGCGCACATAGGGGCCCGCCAGCTTGGACAGCAAGCCCACAATGGCCGCCGCCGCAATGCCGATGAAAAATCCCGACCAGAAATCATCACTCATTTCGACCTCACTGGCGTGTAAGATGACCCATCCGCAGTCATTCTATTGACAAAGTCACCGGGATGGTGTAAAATTAGAACATACGAGTTAGTAGTGTCGTCAGGTGATATATGGAAAAACAGCCTCAGCAAGAGAACGAGCGCGATCACATCGCCAAACCAAGATCGCTATCGATCCTGGAGTTTCTGGCTGCTTTCGATCCTATCGGCTGGTTCGACGCCTGGTTTGGCGCCTGGTGGCATCGCCCCTGGTCGAAGATCCATAAGCGATTTGGGGCGCTGGGGGTGCTGAAGGCGGGGCTGGAGACCTCGGTGGGCGCGGGCGATTGGCGTTTTTACATCCCGCGCACCGGCGAGTTTACCGGTTGGGAGACGGAAAAGTATCTGAGTGAATATGGCGTTGACGTGTGGGGGCGGGGTTTTACCGAGGAGTATGTTTATTTCACGGTGAAGAAGGAGCAGGCGAATTGGGCGGAGTATCTGCTCAAGCGGCGCGGCGTCGCCGTGATCTCGCAGACCATCAATCCGCTGAACGACGTTTACGTGCAGCGGCATCCGCCCGGCAGCACGCCGCGGGCGGGCGACAAGCCAAAACGGCATTGGTGGATGGATTTTTGGAGCGGAATGTGGAAATAAAAAAGACCCCGTCGTCCCAAGGGACGCGGAGTCGCGCGGTTCCACCCAAGTTGGCCGAAAAACGGCCCGCTTTGCGGATTGATAACGGCATCCAGCCGGGAGAACTTACTGGCCCGAGGCGTTCTGCTCTCCGCTCCCGAGGGGTTTTCGCAGAACCGTTGCGATGGAGGCTTGCAGCCAGGACCTCCATTCTCTGACGCGCCGGGCGTCTGCTACTCGTCTCGATCAGCGCTTTCGCTATCAGCTTAATGGAAGCATTTTAGCACGATGCGGGCGCAGTGTCAACGTTTGTGGTTTCGGGCTCGATGCGGTTTCCTGCGCCAACGCCGCAGCAATAGGCGCCTTATCAATGGCATCCTAGCCCACTGGGCAAAAAATATCATTAGATGGGCCGCCTGTCTGCCTGCGCAGACAGACGCCTTTCGCGCCGAAAATGTCCCTGAAGAGAGACATGCGGCGGAACGCCTTGAGACCTGAATTTATTCGGCGTGTGCTTGCGGATGAAATCGTGATCTACTGAATTTGACAATCGGGCCTCAATCGGATAAAATGGCTCTTGCAATTGAAGATGCAAGGGGGCGTAGTGTAGTGGTTAACACGTCGGCCTGTCAAGCCGAAGATCGCGGGTTCGAGTCCCGTCGCTCCCGCCTTGCATAAAAAGCACTGATCTTATTCAGGAAAAGCCGTCACATGACGGTGGTTTTTGAAAGAACTAACGCAAACTGGTCAGTGCAAATT
>JALWDV010000004.1 GCA_027036755.1 Anaerolineae bacterium | reverse complement strand
TGCCCGAGTTGTAGGTGCGCGCCACAGCGCCCGCCACCGTGATGGTCTCTCCCACATGCTCGCCTGCATCCTGCCAGGGCGCGGGCGACGCCGAATCGGAGCGAGCGGCCGGGGCCGGCGCGGGGGCTGACGCGGTCGGCGCGGACGCAGCGGACCGTGGGGAATCCCCCACCACCTGAATCTGCGCCGGATCATCGATGACGATCTCGGGCGATCCCTCGAACATCTTCACCTTGCCCGTCACCTGCACCTGCTTATCCTTGAAATACCGGGCGGGCTTTTGCGGAAACGCGTCGTAACTGTCGGGGAAGAGAACGATGGTCAGGGTGTTGCGATAATCGTCATCGAAATTGAGGAAGGTGACCTTGCCCGAATCGTAGGTGTGAACGATGGTTCCCGTCACGGTGACCTCCTGCCCCGTGTATTTTTCTGCATTCCGCCAGGAGATGACGCCCGCGGGCGGCTCGGGGAAGTTCTGTTCGCCGCCCGCCCGGGCCCAATCCTGGGCCAGGGTGAAGGCGAGGCGCTCGATGACGGCCTCATCCTCGGTGATGATCCCCAGCTCTCGATTCAGCTCCAGTGAGGTGAAGGTGAGGTTTTCGGAGCCGACAAAGGCCCGCTTGCCATCGGCCAGGATGACCTTGGCGTGGACGTAGGGCGAATCGAGCAGCAGCACCTGCGCCCCGGCGTCCCGCAGACGGGCCCAGTTTTCCTGCGCCACGTCGTTATCGTTGCGAAGGGGAGCGATGAAACGCACCGCCACCCCGCGACGGGCGGCCTGCTCCAGCGCCCGGGTGATGTCTTCGTCCAGCAGCGTGGACTCCTCCAGCCACAGGGATTTTTGCGCGCCCTGGATGAGGCCCGTGATGCCCTCGCGGCTGTTCTCGGGGCTGACCACCAGCGGGCTGTCCGCGCTGACGCGCACGCCTTCGCCCGCCCAGTCCGCGTCGAAAATCGCGGCCACATCGGCCACCACATCGGCCCTGGTGGTGACCAGGGCATACTCGCGGTTCTTGCTGAAGGAGCTGTGCGTGAAGTTGAAGGTGGCGATGAGGGACAGCCGATCATCGATGACCAGGGATTTCTCATGCACGTTTTTGAACGCGCCAGGCGCCCACTTCACATCCACGCCCCCTTCCTGCAATATCCGGTAGCTTTCGGCGTTGCTCTCGCCGCCGCCCACCGGCTCCTTGTCGATGATCACCTTCACGTCCACCCCGCGGTTGGCGGCCTTGATGAGTTCGTTGCGGGCTTCGCGGTAGGTGAGCAGATAGATTTTGAAGCGGATGCTCTTTCTGGCGCTGCGGATATGGTCGATAACCGCGTTGGGGCCGTCATCGGGCATGACCAGCAGCCATTGATCCTCGCCCATGCCCGCGCCGCCCGGCTCGGTCGCGCCATACTTTGCGGCGTCGTCGCCCGCCGAGGACAGGGCGGGTGTCGCGGTTTTAGCCGCGCGACAGCTCGCCAGCGCCAGCATTAGCGCCAGGAGAAGCAAAAACAGTGAGATTCGCAGTCGTCTGGAATGAGACATGGCATCGTTGCAGCAGGGTGACGCAGCAATTCCAAATTCAGAACCCACAAGAGGCAAGGGAGCGATTTCCCCTATTTTTCTTTACCTTTCCTTCGTGTCTTCGAAAAACTTCGAGCCTTCGTGGCTTCTGGCGGCTTAAAGTCAAGCACGTTAGCAATTACGCAACCTCATTTTTCTGATAGTATCTGGAGTCTGGCGAAAACGATTTTGGCCACTCGAAACGGTCTTTTTTACCACAGATTACACGGATTTCACAGATTTTTTGTTTGATTTTTCGTAACTACTAAGGTCGCCACCCGAAAACCACCAAGAACACTAAGACACAAAGGCACAAAGGGGAATTTATACATTTTTTCTTCGTGTTCTTAGTGCCTTTGTGCCCTTTGTGGTTTATTAACCG
>JALWDV010000003.1 GCA_027036755.1 Anaerolineae bacterium | reverse complement strand
CCCGGCGGGTGCTGTTTCTGGTGGACACGCGCAATCTGGGCGAGCAGGCGGAGCAGGAGTTCATGCGCTATCTGCCCAACGACGACAATCGCACCTTCACCGAGCTCTACAATGTGCAGCGCCTGACCTCCAACCATATCGACGACGCCAGCCAGGTGGTGATCAGCACCATCCAGCGCCTCTACTCCATCCTCAAGGGCGAGCCCCTGGATGAGAGCGCAGAGCTGGTGAATCCGGCGGAGCGCAAGACCCTGCGCCGCGAGCCCATGCCCGTGGTCTACAACCCCGCGCTGCCCATCGAGTTCTTCGATTTCATCGTCATCGATGAGTGCCATCGCAGCATCTACAACCTGTGGCAGCAGGTGCTGGATTATTTCGACGCCTTTCTCATCGGCCTCACGGCCACGCCCGACGCCCGCACCTTCGCCTTCTTCCACGAGAACGTGGTCAGCGAATACACCCACGAGGAGGCGGTGGCCGACGGCGTCAACGTTGGCTACGACGTGTACGCCATCGAGACGGAGGTGACCCGGCAGGGGGCCGAGATCAAGGCCGCGGGCCAGTATGTGCCCCGGCGGGACAAGCTCACCCGGCGCAAGCGCTGGGAACTGCTGGATGAGGATGTGCGCTATGGGGGCAAGGATCTGGATCGGGATGTGGTCAATCCCAGCCAGATCCGCCTGGTGTTGCGCACCTATCGGGACAAGCTGCCCGAGATCTTCCCCGGCCGGAAGGAAGTCCCCAAGACCCTGATCTTCGCCAAAAACGACAGCCACGCCGAGGATATCGTGCGCATCGCCCGGGAGGTGTTCGGCGAGGGCAATGATTTCTGCAAGAAAGTGACTTACAAGGCCGAGGAAGACCCCCAGTCGGTGCTGAGCCAGTTCCGCAACGACTACAACCCCCGCATCGCGGTGACGGTGGACATGATCGCCACGGGCACGGACGTGCGGCCCCTGGAAGCGCTCATCTTCATGCGGGATGTGAAGAGCCGCAATTATTTCGAGCAGATGAAGGGGCGGGGCACCCGGGTGCTGGGCTATGACGACCTGAAGAAGGTGACGCCCTCGACCCGCACGCCCAAGACCCATTTCGTGATCATCGACGCGGTGGGCGTGACGAAATCCATCAAGACCGACAGTCGTCCCCTGGAGCGCAAGCCCGGCGTCCCCCTGAAGGATTTGCTGTATGGGGCGATGCTGGGGATGCACGACGAGGACGCGCTGATCTCCCTGGCCAATCGTCTGGCCCGGCTAAACCAGCAGTTGGATGAGCCGGAGCGGGCGCAGATCGCCGCGATCGCGGGCAAGCCCCTGCCGCAGATCACGCGGGACCTGCTGGCCGCGGTGGACCCGGACCGGATCGAGGCCCGGGCGCGGGAGCTGGCCGGGGGCCTGGGGCCGGGCGAGGAGCAGCGTCAGCAGGCCCGGGAGGCGCTGGCGCGGGAGGCCACCGCGGTCTTCACCGGCGAGCTCAACGAGCTCATCGAGGGCATCCGCCGCAGCCACGAGCAGATCATCGACGAGCAGAATCCCGACCGACTGCTGCGGGCGGAGTGGGATGGCGAGGCCCGGGAGAACGCGCAGAAGCTGGCCCGGGATTTCGAGGATTACCTGCGGGAGCAGCGGGATGAGCTGACCGCGCTGGGCATCTTCTTCGACCAGCCCTGGCGGCGGCGGGAGGTGACCTATGGGATGCTGAAGGAGGTGCTGGCGCGACTGCGCCGGGATCGGCCGCAACTGGCCCCTCTGCGGGTGTGGCGGGCCTACGCCCAACTGGACGCGCTGCCCGCCAACGCCAGCCCCAAGAGCGAGCTGACCGCGCTGGTGGCGTTGATCCGGCGGGTGACGGGCCTGGACGAGACTCTGACGCCCTTCGACGAGACGGTGAACCGCAATTTCAAGCGCTGGGTCTTCGGCCGGCACCAGGGCGCGGGCCAGAAATTCAACGAGGCGCAGATGGCCTGGCTGCGGATGATCCGCGACCACATTGCGGCCTCGCACCACCTGGAGCGGGAGGACCTGGAGCTGGAGCCATTCGACCAGGCGGGCGGCCTGGGCCGCATGTGGCGGCTCTTCGGCGAGCAGATGGATGGCATCATCGACGAGATGAATGAGGCGTTAGCTGCATGAGTGAGAAGACTATCGAGCTGTATCCACTTCCAGAAAACTGGACGTGGACGACCATAGGAGAAATTACAGAACAGATTGAAAAGATAAATCCTCGGGAAACGCCAGAGCAAGAGTTCAGTTATTTGGATATCTCCGGTATCGATAACAAACGAAATGTAGTGAAGGAGGTCAAAGCTTATCTTGGGAAAAATGCTCCATCCCGAGCGCGTCAAGTGGTCCGAGCAAACGACATTTTGTTTTCGACTGTTCGGACATATTTGAGGAACGTTGCATTGGTTCCAAAGCAATATGATGGTCAGGTTGCATCCACAGGTTTCTCCATTTTACGAGCAAAAGAAAACATTGAATACAAGTATCTGTTTTATTTCGTCTTGTCAAGAGGTTTTTTGGAGAAGTTAAACACATTCCAACGGGGCACAAGTTATCCAGCCGTACGTGATCAGGATGTAAGAGTTCAACCCATTCCTCTTCCCCCTCTCAATGAACAGCGCCGGATCGTGGCCAGGATCGAGGAGTTGTTCTCGCAACTGGACGCGGGGGTGACCGCGCTGGAACAGGCCCGGGCGCAACTCAAGCGCTATCGCCAGGCCCTGCTCAAGGCCGCGTTCGAGGGGCGGTTGACCGCGGACTGGCGGCGGGCCCACGCTGGCGAGCTGGAGCCCGCGGACGCGCTGCTGGCCCGCATCCGGGCGGCGCGTGAGGCGCGCTGGCGGGCGCAACTGGCCGCGTGGGAGGAGGCGGTGCGGGCGTGGGAAGCCGCGGGCAAGCCGGGCCGCAAACCCAGAAAGCCGCGCAAGCCCAAAGAGCTGCCCCCGCTGACGGAGGAGGAGCGGGCCGTGTTGCCGGAGCTGCCCGAGGGTTGGGCGTGGGTGAGGGTTGGAGATATAACGATCAACCATGATGGCAAACGCATCCCGCTTAGTAGAGAATATCGAAAGAATTTTCAGGGAAACTATCCATATTATGGGGCAGTTGAAATTATTGATTATGTGGCCGATTACATTTTTGACGGGAAATTTATTCTCATCGGCGAAGATGGCGCAAACTTATTCTCCAGATCAAAACCTTTAGCGTTTGTAGTTGAAGGGAAATTCTGGGTCAATAACCATGCTCATGTCCTTGAAGCAGTTGAAGTTGATGAGGATTTCTTTGCTTACCAGTTCAGTTCGTTAAACTTGCACAAATACATAACTGGAACAGCCCAGCCAAAACTAACCCAGGCGAACTTACAAAAAATCCCCATTGCAGTTTGTAGCAAACAAGAACAGCTTGAAATTTCATCGATACTTGCTCGAAACCTCTCGACCATCGACCATCTCGACCAGACCATCGAGCAAGCCCTGGCCCGGGCCGCGGCGCTGCGGCAGGCGATTTTGAAACGGGCGTTTGCCGGGCGGCTGGCGCCCCAGGACCCGAATGATGAGCCCGCGGGCGAGTTGCTGGCGCGGTTGCGGGCAGGGTATACTACCTAATAACCTGTTTTGTGTTGACGAAAGTTGCATTACCGGAGTTCTTTATGATTACGGAACTGACAATCTCTAATTATCGAAGCGTCGGTCCTAATGTGACCATTAGACCTGGCCGCCTCTCGATTTTGATCGGCCCCAATGGCTCAGGAAAATCAAACATTCTCGATGTGCTCTCGTTCGTCCGCGACGCAGTCACGCTCGGACTTCCTGCAGCTATTACCAATCGGGGCGGTATCGATAGCGTCCGTCGCCGCAGTCATGGCCACCCGTTTAATGTTTACATCGGACTGAAAGTAAAGTTGAAAAACGGTTATGCTGACTATTCTTTCGAAATAACGGGAGATCGACTGGAAGAATACCGGGTAAAGTCGGAAAAAGCCGTTGTTTATTCAGATCGAGGAATAATCGGTGAATTTTATCGAGAAGGCCAGGAATGGATTAAAGTGACAGGAGCCAAGCCTAGAATTGATGAAGAATCTCTGGCGTTGACTGCCCTAGGCGGGGCAACGAACTATAAACCCCTAGTTGATTTCCTTTCGCAAATAACAGTTTATGCTATCTTCCCAGATACTCTTCGTAAAGCGCAACGCTTCGATCCTGCGCGGCCTATGAAACGACATGGTGAAAATTGGGTCTCCATTTTGCGTGAACTCGCAAGAGAACCCGCCAAAGATGACCTGATTACTGGTTTGCACAAACTGACGGGAGATATCAAAGATGTGCGGGTGACCAGCGCAGCGGGTTATCTGGTAGCCGAATTCAAACAATCGACAAAAGCCCGAAAAAGCAAACGATGGTTTGCCGCTGATCAGCAATCGGATGGCACATTGCGCGTGGCGGGGCTGCTGACTGCGCTTCTGCAAAATCCCCCGCTCCCGGTCATCGGCATCGAAGAGCCTGAGCTGACTGTGCATCCGGGAGCGCTGCCGATGATTTACGATTATCTGAGGCAAGCCAGCGAAGTCTCACAGGTGATTATTACAACGCACAGCCCCATCATGCTCGATGTGGTGGATGTAAATCGGGACGCTATTTTTGTGGTCAATCGTGTGGAGGGCAAAACGGACATCAAACAAGTGACTGATGAACAGTTGCAGCCCGTACGACAGAGCCTTTTACGCCTGGGGGATATGTTTGTTTCAGGAGAGTTGCAGTTGTCCCTTTTCGATGATCTTACCGAGGATTGAGAGGGCATGAGCGCGAAAGGCTATATCCTGGTTGAAGGCCACGGGGAGGTTCAGGCCGCTCATAATCTGATTGTGCGTTTGGCTGCGGAGCAAGGATTTTACCGTCCCTGGACGACGCCGCGGCGTTGGCCTAACCTTCACCAGTGGGAGTCGAAACATTCTGGCGGCGTGAAAGCGGGCGTCGAACTGATGCGGGCGAAGTCAGATGTGGGCGCATTGCTCATTTTGAGGGATGAAGATGATCGATGTCCAAAAGATCTGGCTCCAATGATGGCAGGCTATCTCAAATCTCTCATGCTACCCTTTCCTGTCGCCTATGTCTTGCTTCATCCTGAGTATGAGGTGCTATTTTTGCCGTGCCTGGATTGTTTGGGATTTCCTCCCTGGGATGGCAAGACCTGGGAAAGTCGTCGGGGGATTAAGGAATGGCTATCGGGTCACTTACCCAGAGGACGCGCGTATAAACCCACCGTCGATCAACTTCCCATGACGCGCAAACTGGATTTCGAGCGAATCCGTCAGGCGGATGTCCCCAGTTTTGGCAGCCTCGAACGGGCCCTGAGATTTTTGGCCGAGCATTGGGGCCAAAAGGAATTTGTTTACCCATGAACACATCCAACATCATCCAAAAAATCTGGCCCTACAGCCACGTGCTGTTGCCCATGACGGCCCCAAATTATAGGTTTGCGCCCAAAAGTATAATTTGGAGCGATGAAATTATACATCTTCATAATTTACATAAGTGATTGTTGCCATGATCCCCAAAAAAGAAAGCCTTACCGTTGAATTCAAGAGTGATCGCGGGCCGTTATCTGATAGAGAGCTCATCGAAACCGTCGTTTGCATGGCCAATAGCGAGGGCGGCGTCATCTATCTGGGCGTCGAGGATGATGGCCGGGTGACGGGCGTGCATAAGAATCACGAAAGCTATCAGGGCCTTGCAGCGATGATCGCCAATCGCACCGTCCCGCCAGTGCATGTAGTCGTTATGCCGTTGATACAGGATGACGGGAAGCTCGTTCTACGCATCGAAGCGCCCAAACTCTCCCAAATCATCGCCACCAGCGATGGCGTTATCAAGCGTCGCCGCTTGCAGTCCGATGGCGATCCGGAGTGCGTTCCCTTTCTTCCCCACGAATTCAACTCGCGATTGGCGAACTTCCGCAAAACAGATATCAGCGCTCTGGGAGTTCCCGAAGCCACTCTGGACGATCTCGATCCCGTACAACGGGCCAGATTACGTCAATTCATTGAGCGTAACAGTGGTGATGAAGTGTTGCTCGAACTGGATGATGAGCGTTTTGACAGCGCTTTGGGACTTGTGGTGCGCGAAGGAGACATCAGGCGGCCAACATTGACGGGCCTGCTGCTGATAGGATACGTGGAGTCTTTACGCCGTTTGGTTCCCACCCATGAGATCGCGTTTCAAATGTTGGAAGGGGAGGAGGTGCGTCTCAATGAGTTTACCCGTGCGCCGCTGATCCAGGCTTTGGAGTGGCTGGAGACCCTGTTCAAACCCTTGAATCCTGAAAGGGAGCTGCAGATGGGGTTATTCCGGGTCTCTGTGCCGCGCCTCGATTGGCGGGCGTATCGCGAGGCCCTTGCCAACGCTGTTATCCATCGCGATTACAGTTTGCGTGGCGCTGTGCATGTTCGGATCGAGGAGGACATGCTCACCATCAGTAATCCGGGCGGCTTGGTAGAGGGAGTCACGCTTGACAATCTACTGACCACCGAGCCGCGCCCGCGCAACCCTGCTTTGGCTGACGCTTGTAAACGCGTCGGCCTGGTCGAGCGCACCGGGCGGGGCGTGGACATCATCTATCGTGGACTGCTACGCTATGGGAAACCGCGTCCTGACTACAGTCGCACCGATCGGCATAGCGTGATTCTCAGACTCAGCCTGAGTGAAGCCAACCTGGCTTTTCTGGAATTGGTGCTCAAGGAAGAAGAGCGGCTTGGGCGACCACTTTCCACTGATGTGCTTATTGTGCTGTCTGTCCTGCTCAAACAGAAACGAGTGAGTCGTACAGAATTAGCATCCTTTCTACAAAAGGATTCCGCAGCGGCTGGACGAACATTAGAACAGCTAGTTGAAGCAGGATTGGTGCAACCTCACGGCGCCACGCGCGGGCGAACTTACACGTTATCACTACAGGTCTACAAAGAACTGGGGGCAGAAGTGGAGTATACCCGTCAGGTTGGATTCAATCGATTGCAGCAGGAGCAGCTAGTCCGTAGTTTTGTTGCACAAAACAAAAGGATTCGACGTAGTGATGTCATGAAGCTTTGTCGATTGGACAAAGATCAAGCCTACCATTTATTGAAAGACATGGTTGACGCAGGTATTTTGAAAAGAATAGGTGAGAAACGAGGAACTTATTACATCGCCGACGAAAGCTTCTGAGTTATGCGCAAATTGCGCGTGAGTTATGCGCGATTCAGAATGATAGTTTGGGGCGCAAAATGCCCCATTTTGCGTGTTTACGTCATTTTGAGCGTGTATTATCCCCTGTTCCGACCCAATTTACGAATAGTGCTCTATTTTGCGCCAGCTTTATGCACATAAATATGCGCGATTTCTACCATCAATTTGTTCTTATTTCAACACCACTGATGCCATGAACTCATCCAACATCATCCAAAAAATCTGGTCCTACAGCAACGTGTTGCGGGACGCGGGCGTGAGCTATGGCGATTATCTGGAGCAGCTCACCTATCTCATCTTCCTGAAGATGGCTCACGAGTACGCGCAGCCGCCCTACAACCAGCCCATCGCCATCCCCGAGCAATACGCCTGGCCCGAACTGCGCAAGCGCCGCGGGGCCGAGCTGGAGCGCTTCTACGTGGAGCTGCTGCGGGAGCTGGGCAGGCAGAAGGGGATGTTGGGCCAGATCTTCAGCAAAGCCCAGAACAAGATCCAGGACCCCTCCATGCTCTACCGCGTCATCCACATGATCGACGAAGAGCAATGGGCCATGATGGGCGTGGACGTGAAGGGCGAGATCTACGAAGGGCTGCTGGCCAAGAATGCGGAGGACGTGAAATCGGGCGCGGGCCAGTACTTCACGCCCAGGCCGCTGATTCGGGCCATTGTCGAATGCGTCCGCCCCGAGCCGGGCAAAACCATCGCCGACCCCGCTTGCGGCACGGGCGGCTTCTTCCTGGCCGCCTATCAGTTCATCTCCGAGACCTACGACCTGGATCGGGACCAAAAGCGTTTTCTCAAGCACCACACCTTCTACGGCAACGAGATCGTGGCCAACACCCGGCGTCTGGCCCTGATGAACATGCTGCTGCACGGCATCGGCGACATCAACAGCCAGCCCACCATCTCTCCCACCGACGCGCTCATCGCCCCGCCCGACCAGACCTACGACACCGTGCTCACCAATCCGCCCTTCGGCAAAAAGAGCAGCATCACCATCGTCAACGCCGAGGGCAAGGCCGAGAAAGAGGACTTCACCTACAATCGCCAGGATTTCTGGGTGACCACCTCCAACAAGCAGCTCAACTTCGTGCAGCACGTGCGCACCATGCTCAAGACCACGGGCCGGGCCGCGGTGGTCGTCCCCGACAACGTGCTCTTCGAGGGCGGCGCGGGCGAAGTCGTGCGCCGTAAGCTGCTGGAGACCACCGATCTGCACACCATCTTGCGCCTGCCCACGGGCATCTTCTACGCCCAGGGCGTCAAAGCCAACGTCCTCTTCTTCGACAACCGGCCCGCGGCCAAAGAGCCCCAGACCCGCGAGGTTTGGTTCTACGACTACCGCACCAACGTCCATCACACCCTCAAGAAAAAGCCCCTGCGCCTGCAAGACCTGGCCGAATTCATCGAATTGTACAACCCCGAAAATCGTCATCGGCGGCGGGAGACGTGGGACGCGGAGCGCAATCCCGAAGGCCGCTGGCGCAAATTCTCCTACGACGAGATCGTCGCCCGGGACAAGGCCAGCCTCGATATCTTCTGGCTGCGAGACAAAAGCCTCACCGACCTGGACAACCTGCCCGAGCCCGAAATCCTGGCCCAGGAGATCATCGAAAGCATCGAAGCCGCACTGGCGAACTTCCGGGCCGTGGCTGAAGGCCTGGAGACATGACCGACATCCCTATGCCCCCAACCCATCTCACTTCCCCCCTCCACGCCTTCGCCCGGGCCATGCCCAAGGTCGAGCTGCACCTGCACCTGGAGGGCAGCATCACGCCCGAGACCGCGCTGGCTCTGGCCCGCCGCCGCGGCATGACCCTGCCCGCGATGGATGCCGCGGGCCTGCGGGAATGGTTCCGCTTTCGTAATTTCAAGCATTTCATCCAGGTGTATCTGGCGCTTTCTGATCTGCTGCGCACGCCCGAGGATTTCGCCTTCATCGTCGTGGCGTTGGGGCGGGACCTGGCCCGACAGAACGTGCGCTACGCGGAGGTCACCTTCACCGCGTATACGCATCTGTGGCAGAACAAGGGTCTGACGCCCGACGATCTCATCGCCGGGCTGGACGCGGGCCGGGCTCAGGTGAAGGAGCGGTTCGGGGTGGAATTGACCTGGATCATCGACATTCCCCGCAATCTCAGCTTCGACCGCGTCACCGGGCGCTACACGGGCGCGGCCAGCGATCCCACCGTGGAGATGGCCCTGGCCTGGAAGGACCGGGGCGTGGCGGCCCTGGGCCTGGGCGGCTATGAGATCAGCGCTCCGCCCGAGCCCTTCGCCCACGCGTTCGCCCGAGCCCGCGCGGGCGGCCTGCACAGCGCGCCTCACGCGGGCGAGCACGTGGGGCCCGCGGGCGTGTGGGGCGCGATCCGGGCGCTGGGCGCAGAGCGCATCGGGCATGGCGTGCGGGCCATCGAAGATCCGGCCCTGGTGGATTACCTGGTCGCGCATCAAATCCCGCTGGAGATCAACCCCACGTCGAATATCCGGCTGGGCGTGTATCCTGACTACGCCTCGCATCCCCTGCCGCAATTCTGGGATGCGGGCGTGTTCGTCACCGTCAACAGCGATGATCCCCCCCTCTTCAACACCACGCTGAATCAGGAATATGAGACGTTGGTGGATGCGTTCGGGTTTGGCGCGGATGAGCTGGAGCGGGCGTCATTGAACGCGGTGCGGGCGAGTTTTCTGTCCGAGGCGCGCAAGGCCGCGCTCGAAGCTGAATTCCGGGCCCAATTCCAACGCCTGCGCAACGAATTTTTCTGAAGACAGGATTGGGGTGTTTAAAATGAGTTGAGCGCCAGGCGGGCGGAGGGAGAGAAGCGACCCTGGCCTGTGACCAGATTATGCGGCGTCTTCATCACGTTCATGCAGGCTAACGGATTGAACGCTGGGCGCATAGCGGGTGGTCGATGCTGCTTCTGCGGGCGTAATCGTATCGAGAATCGCCTCCGGATGCTTTTCTGGGCATGATTCAGATCGTCCTTCCATCAGCTTTACAATTTCAATAGAGTCAACGCCTGGCAAAGCACGTCAAACGTAAAGCGTCAAACGTCAAAACGTGGCGAAACAGGCTCTTTTTGACGTTTGACGTATGACGTTTGACGGAGAAATTGTAAAGATGGTTTTGAATGAGAATGAACCATGCCTAAATTTCAGTACTTCACGACTTTCACTGACCCACCGATTTAAAATCAGGGCCAAGGGCCTGCGGCCGCCTGTCTGCCTGCGCAGACAGACGCCTTTCGCGCCGAAAATGTCCCTGAAGAGGGACATGCGGCGGAACGCCTTGAGACCTGAATTTATTCGGCGTGTACTTGCGGATGAAATCGTGATCTACTGAATTTGAATTGCTGGGAACCAGCGATTAATCCGCCGCGTCCACCTTTTCCACTCGCACCGCCGCCACCTTGAATTCGGGGATCTTGGCGGTGGGGTCCAGGGCCGGGTTGGTGAGGAAGTTGGCCGCGGCCTCGGCGAAGTGGAAGGTGGTGAAGACGATGCCCGGCTCCACCCGGTCGGTGACCTGGGCCGTGGAGATGATTTCGCCCCGGCGGGAGGAGAGCTTGATGCGGTCGCCATCCTCGACGCCCGCTTTGCGCGCATCCTTGGGGTTGATCTCCACCAGGGCCTGCGGGTAGACCGCTTCCAGGCCCGCGGCCCGGTGGGTCATCTCGCCCGCGTGCCAGTGGTAGAGCACCCGGCCCGTGGTCAGCACCAGGGGATACTCGTCGTCCGGGCGTTCGGCCGGCGGCACATGATCATTGGCGATGAAGCGTCCCAGCCCGCGGGAGAATTTAGTTGTGTGCAGAATGGGCGTGCCGGGGTGCTCGGGCGAGGGCACGGGCCAATGCAACTGCTCGCCCGCCTCCAACCGCTCCCAGGTGACGCCGGCGTAGATGGGCGTCAGCGCGTTGATCTCCCGCTCGATGTCCTCGACGCTCTCGTAATCCCAGCCCGCCCAGGGCGCGTCGGGGTCGGGCGTGGTTGCGCCCAGGGCCAACATGCGCCGCGCAATCTGGATGATGATCCAGTCGTCGGGCATGGCCTCGCCCGGCGGATTCACCGCCTTGCGCACCCGCTGGATGCGCCGCTCCGTGTTGGTGAAAGTTCCCTCCTTCTCGGCCGAGGCCGCGGCGGGGAAGATCACATCCGCGAACTGGGCGGTCTCGCTCATAAACAGGTCTTGCACCACGATGAATTCGGTCTTGTTCAGCGAATGCCGGGTGTGATTCAGATCGGGCTCGCTGGTCATGGGGTTTTCGCCGATGATGTAAAGGCATTTCACCTCGCCCGCTTCGGCCGCGTTCAGCATTTCGGTGACGGTGCGGCCCATGTACTCGGGCAGCTTCACGCCCCAGGCCCGCTCGAACTTGGCCCGAGCGTCGGCGTTGGTCACCTTCTGATAGCCGGGGAAGACGTCGGGCAGGCCGCCCATATCGCACGCACCCTGCACATTGTTCTGCCCGCGCAAGGGGTTGACGCCGCCGCCGGGGACGCCCACGTTGCCCAGCAGCATCTGCAAATTGGCGCAGGCCATCACATTGGCCACGCCCGTGGTGTGCTGGGTGATGCCCATGGCGTAGAGCAGCGCGCCGGGACGATTCTCGCCCAACATGCGCGCGGCCTCCTCGATCTGTTCCACGGGCACGCCGGTGATCTGGCTGGTGAGCTCGGGCGTGTACTTGCTCACCACCGCCTTCAACTCCTCGAAGCCTTCGGTGCGCTCCCGGATGTAGTCCTCATCCTCCCAGCCTTCTCGCAGGATGATGTGCATCAGGCCGTTGAGCAGGGCCAGATCAGTGCCCGGACGATGTTGCAGATGCAGGTCCGCATAACGGGTGATGTCGATGCGTCGCGGATCGGCCACGATGAGCTTGGCCCCGCGATAGCGCTTGGCCCGTCGTATCTTCGTGCCGATGACCGGATGATTTTCGGTGGTGTTGGAGCCGATGATAAAGATCACCTGGCTCTCTTCGGCGATGTCGGCAATGGTGTTGGTCATTGCGCCGCTTCCCAGGGTCATCACCAGACCGGTGACGGTGCTGGAGTGTCACAACCGGGCGCAGTGGTCGATACTGTGCGTCGCCAACATCTGCCTGGTGAATTTGTTGAAGATGTAATTTTCTTCGTTGGTGCACTTGGCCGAGGCCATCAGGGCGAAGGCGTCGCCGCCGTATTGTTTCTTGGTCTCGGTGAACTTGCGGGCGACGACATCCAGCGCCGTGTCCCAATCGGTGCGGATGAAGGTTTCGGGAGAGATTGAGGATTTGGGATTTGGGATTTGAGATTGCGAATTTGGGAATTGGGATTGGCCGTTGCCGCCGTGCTGACGTCGCCAGGTGAGCAGCGCGTTGCGTTTTTCAGCTTCGCTGACCGCCTCCCACGCGCCCCGGGCCAGATTTTCTTGCAGCGTGGCGTCGTCCAGCCATTTGGCCCGCACCAGGGGTCGGGTTAGTCGGTCGGGATGATGCACGTAATCGTAGCCGTAATGGCCCTTGACGCACAGCGAAAGGCCGTTGACCGGCGCATCCGCGGCCGCGGTCACCCGCACGATTTCGTTGTTCCGCACGTTCAGATCGAAGTTGCAGCCCACGCCGCAGTAGGAGCAGGTGGTGCGCACTTTCTCCACCTGGCTGAGGCGGCCCTTGCCGATGCTCATCTTGTCCCACAACGCGCCCACCGGGCAATAGGTGACGCATTGGCCGCAGCTCTCGCAGCCCGCATCCAGCAGGAACTGGTCCGCACCCGCCACCAGCTTGGTTTCGAACCCCCGGTGAGCGAAGTTCCACACATCCCGGTTCTGGATTTCCTCGCAGGCCCGGATGCAACGGCCGCACAGGATGCACTTGTTGCGATCGATGAAGATGAAGGGGTTGGGATCAGGATCGATCTCGTAGTGATGGCGCTTGCCGCTATGCTCGGGCCAGGACACGCCGTAATCGTACACCAGGTCTTGCAGCTCGCATTGACCGTTGGCCTCGCAGGTCATGCAGTCGTTGGGATGGTCGGTGAGGAGCATCTCCAGCGTGAATTTGCGAGAGGCGACCGCTTCATCGCTCATGGTGTCCACGACCATGCCCTCCCGGGCGGGCGTGGTGCAGGCGGTCTGCAAGCCCCGGGCGCCGTCGATAGAGACCACGCACATGCGGCAGGCCCCGATGTCGGTCAGATCGGGATGATGACAGAGGGTGGGGATTTCGATCCCCGCCCGCTTTGCCGCCTCCAGCACCGTACTGCCCTCGGGCGCTGAAACCGGCTGGTTATTGATGATGAGATTGATGGTCATATTTTTCTCCGCGAATGGATGGACGTAGCCTCTTTACGACTTTTCTTCCGACATCCGTTTCCGCAACAGTTGATAATACGCTTCCTGGGTTAATGAACATTCGACTGCATCTATAAACTGGGCTTTGCTCAACTTCATTTGCTTGGCCATATTGCTGACATGAAATCGGCTCAACTCTCGTTCGCTATGGGAAATGAACGTTCTAGCGACTAACCGCCCATCGATCCAAAGCCGATATACATGGTGATGCGTTTCGGTTTTTTCAAAGCCAAATTTCTGCACCAATGCGCGATCTACGTTACGCGTTTTCATTGTGTTTGGATGTCTGTTTTTCGTCGGTGAATATTTGACGTAGGTATTCGAGTTGCTTTTCCAGATGAGGAGCTAATCGATCGGCATGTGCTGACAGGTCTGCATAGGCTTCCTGGACGGCGATCCAGTAGTCTTCACGGGCCTCGTTCACAGTCTTTCCTACGCCATATAGATCAATGATGTCATCGCTGACAAAGTACTGTTTGCCGTCATACTGGATACGCACGGGTATTTCGTGAATGTGGTCATTGATGCCCTCATTGGACAAAATATCCATGATCTGTTGATATTCTTCAGCATTTATCAAAGTAGCCAAGGGCTTTCCCCGACGTTCAACAATGAATCGTTCGTTGCCGAAGGCAACCCGGTTAACAAGTTCGGGGAAGTTCTGACGAGCTTTAGTGATTCCAATTGTTTGTGGCATCAATTGCCTCCTGGATGCTTGGACTGTACAGTTTGCATGTTTCGTACGTGAATATATCATGAGGCCCGTCGACATGCAAGCCGGCCGTCATGCCACAGCACACACTAATGGCGCGATGAATGGTCATTGGATCATCCTGCCTTTATACCGGCGTTGTGAGTTTGAAATCCACCCGCGGGGTGGTGATGACGATAGAATCGAAGTTGCAGACTTCGTAACACATGCCGCAGCGGATGCAGGTTTCGGGATCGATGACGTGGGGCTTGTTTTTTTCGCCGCTGATGGCGTTGACCGGGCAGTTGCGGGCGCAAACGACGCAACCCACGCAGTCCTCGGCGATGATCTCGTAGTTGATCATGGCCTCGCAGGTGCGGGCCGGGCATTTCTTCTCCTCGATATGCGCCCGGAATTCATCCTCGAAATGGCGGAGGAGGGAGAGGACGGGCGAGGGGGCCAGTTGCCCCAATGCACACAGCGAGCCCGCCTGCATGCCCGCGGATAGGCGCCGCAGCTCATCCAGATCGCTCAGTTCTCCCCTGCCTTCGGTGATGCGCTCCAGAATTTCCAGCATCCGGGTGCTGCCGATGCGGCAGGGCGGGCATTTGCCGCAGCTTTCATCCACCACGAATTGCATGAAGTATTTGGCGAATTCCACCATGCAGGTGCTCTCATCCGCCACAATCATGCCGCCCGAGCCCATGACCGCGCCTGCAGCCCGCAGCGAATCGAAGTCCACGGCGGTGTCCAGATAAGCTTCGGGCAGCGCGCCGCCCAGAGGGCCGCCCGTCTGCACCGCCTTGAATTGCTTGCCCTCGCCGACGCCGCCTCCTACATCCTCGATAATCTCGCGCAGGGTGATGCCCATGGGCACTTCGATGAGGCCCGTGCGCTGCACCTGCCCGGTCAGGGCGAAGACCGCGGTGCCGGGGCTGTTCTCCGTGCCGATGGAGCGGAACCAGTCTGCTCCCATGCGCAGGATGCGAGGGGTGTAGGCGTAGCTTTTGACGTTGTTGATATTGCTGGGTTTATCCCACAGGCCCGAGACCGCAGGGTAAGGGGGCCGGGGCCAGGGTTGCCCTCGCTGGCCCATGATGGAATTCATCAGCGCAGTCTCTTCGCCGCACACAAACGCACCGGCGCCTTCATAGATGGCCAGACGGAAATTGAAACCGGAGCCGAGGATGTCATCTCCCAGCAATCCCAGCTCTTGCGCTTGCTCCATGGCGATGCGCAGACGGCGAATGGCCAGCGGGTACTCGGCCCGCACGTAGATGTAACCTTGCTCCGCGCCGATGGCGTAGGCCGCGAGGATCATGCCCTCGATGACGGAGTGCGGGTCGCCCTCCAGCACCGAGCGATCCATGAACGCGCCCGGATCGCCCTCATCAGCGTTGCAGATGACGTATTTGGGATGCTTGGGCGTCTGCCGGGCGAATTTCCACTTGAGGCCGGTGGGAAAACCGCCTCCTCCGCGGCCTCTCAATCCCGAATCGATGATCTCCTGGATGACCTCCTCGGGCGTCATCTGCGTCAGGGCCATCTCCACGGCCGAATAGCCATCCACCGCCAGATAATCCTCGATGGATTCAGGATCGATAAGCCCGCAATTGGAAAGGACGATGCGCTGTTGTTTGGCCTGGAAAGGGATGCGCTCCTGGCTGCCCGGCACGACAAAGCTGAGGGAGTGAAGTTCGTGGCCGTGGGAGGTGGTGACCGTGGGAATGGCCTGGCCCACAATGGTCGCCTTCTTCAGCTTGCCGCCGTCGAAATAGTGGCGGAAGATTTCCTTGACGTTGCGTCGGGTCACATAACCGTAGTTGATGCGTTCCCGCCCGCCAGCCTGAATCTCCACCATGGGTTCGTAGGAGCACATGCCCACGCAGCCCACCTGACTCACCACCGCATCGATGCCCCGGGCTTCCAGCTCCTGACGAATGGCTTCTGCGGTTTCGCCAGCGCCCGCGGCCAGGCCGCAAGTGCCCATGCCAATGGTGATATAGACCGGGGCCTGCTGCTTGGCCTGCCAGGCGGTTTGGGCCTGGGTGCGTTTTTCGTCAAGGGTTAGCGTCTTTGTCTGCATAATCAACTCCCAGATTCCTGTTTGGCCGCGGGCGGCGCTTTGCGTTTCAACGTGCGCAGCAACTTATCCTGTTTCACCCTGCCCATGACTTCATCATCCAAAATGGCCACCGGGGCCAGGGCGCACGACCCGATGCAATAGACGAGCTCCACAGTCAGTTCGCCATCTTCGGTGGTCTCTCCCACATGAATATGATATTCTTCCGCCACCGCGGTGGCCAGGATGGGCGCGCCCTTGACATGACAGGCGGTGCCATCGCACAATTTGAGCACATGCTTACCCCGTTTTTTTAGATAAAACTGGGCGTAGAAGGTGGCGACGCCATAAACTTTGCTGGTGGAAAGCCCCAGTGCTCGGGCGATTTGCGCCAGCGCCTGGGGCGGCAGCCACCCATAGATTTCCTGCGTTTTTTGCAGGACAGGGATGAGGGCGTGGGGTTGGCCCTGGTATTCGGTGAGAATTCCCTCCATCAGGGAGAGATCGATGGCGTCATCGAGGGCAACTGCCATGAAACAGACTCCTGAAAATGAATTGGGTGTGTCCAATTTCGGTTGGAAGCGTTTGCCACGTCCGCCCGGCGATGAAGTCGCCAGGCTACACAACAGCGCCGGATAAATCCGGCTCTAGCCCCGCAGGGGCGCTGTTTCTAGCCGGAGGACTTCATCCCCCGGCGCTGGCGGCGGGCGCGAAGCGCCCCGCCAATGAATGAATTATTTTAACTTTCCAACTCATTTTGGACACACCCAAATGAATTGGATGATTTGCGCTGTCGCAAACCAACGCGAACAGACTGCGTGATTATACATCCAACCGGCGAGGTTGAACAATGATGATAATCATTTGTCGAGTGTTTGTCGTCCCCCCATTTCTCCGCGGATTATCGACAAACAGGAAATGCGCCCGGCTCAGAAAAGCGGCGGCCGGGCCCGATGATAATCAGTCTCTTGCTGGAACGCCCGGCCCAGAGCCAAAATCGCGGCCTCGTCGTACAGCCGGCCGGTCAGGGTGATGGTGGTGGGCAGGCCATCTTCGCCCAGGCCCGTGGGCAGCGCCAGAGCCGGATGCCCGGTGAGATTGGTCAGCAGCAGGTTGTCGCCCGCCATCGACGGCCCAATGTACGCATCCACCTGCGAGAAAAGATCGTGCATCGCCGCCATCAGCCGCATGCGGATGCGGTTGGCCTGGATGTATGCCACCGCGGGGATGAAGCGGGCCATGCGGAAGAAATTGGGCCAGGCGTCCGCCGTCTGCCGCACCAGCAGATCATCCTGATTGCTGCGGGTGAGCTCATCGAAGGCCGCGGCCGCCTCGACGAAGAGGATGAGCTTGAGCGCGTCGATGGGCTGGTCGGGCAGGGTGATGGGGATCAGTTCGACGCCCATCTCCCGAAAGACCTGCAACGCCCGGGCGTCGTTGGCTTTCTCCCGATATTCGCCCGCGAAATCCTCGGCCAGATAGCCCAGCCGCACCTGGCTCAGGTCGATGTCGGGCGGCCAGGGGAAGGGGCTCTCGACGGTGGTGGGGTCGTGCGCGTCCGGGCCGTGGATGGCCGCGAAGACCAGGGCGCAATCCTCGGCCGAGCGGCATAGCGGCCCGATCTTGTCCATGGTCCAGCTTAGCGCCATGGTCCCGTGGCGGCTGACGCGGCCAAAGGTCGGGCGCAGGCCCGTCACGCCGTTGCGGTTGCTGGGCGAGATGATGGAGCCGTAGGTCTCGGTGCCGATGCTGAAGCCCGCCAGGCCCGCGGCCGTGGCCGCGCCCGAGCCCGCGGAGGAGCCGCTGGACCCCACCTCCGGGTTCCAGGGCGTGCGGGTCTGCCCCCCGAACCACACATCGCCCCAGGCCAGCGCACCCATGCTCAGCTTGGCGATCAGCACCGCGCCGGCCGCGTCCAGCCGCTGCACCACCGTCGCATCCTGGTCGATGACTTGCTCCCGGTAGGGCGTCGCGCCCCAGGTGGTGGGATAGCCGCGCACGGCCAGCAGGTCTTTGCTCCCCCAGGGGATGCCGTGCAGCGGACCGCGGTCCACGCCCGAGCGTAGCTCCTCATCCGCGCGGCGGGCCTGGGCCAGCGCCCGCTCCTCGGTCAGGGTGATGACGCAATGCAGTTGCGGATCGTAGCGCTTGAGCCGGTCGAGATACAGTTCGGTCAACGCCACCGATGTGATTTCGCCCCGCCGCAGCCAACGGGCCAGGTCGCTCACGGGCCAGAAGGCCAGATCGTCAGCGTTGGCGGGTGGGCTCAGAGGCGGAGCGTCGGTCTCGGGCGCGGGCGGGTAAACAGGCGGCTCGGGCGCACCGGCAATGGTCGGATCGAAGCGGATGGCGGGGATGACGTCGTTGGGCAGGGAGACCGCGCGCATGGCTTCGTAATCCTGGCGCAGCGCCTGCAACCCGGCCAGCATCAATTCCCGCTCATCGTCGGTCATCTCCAGGCCGATGAGCTTCTCTGCGTGTAGGATGTCCTCGGGCGTGATGTCGGGCATGATGAGTCAGATGTGGGCAATTTCGAATTTGGCCTGGCGACAAGTCCCCCTCCCAGCCTCCCCCCGCTTCGGCTAACGCCTTGCAGGGGGAGGATCCCCTGGTTTGCCAATTCGTATAGCAGATGGACATCTCCCTCCCCCGAACACGAGCGCAGCGAGTATC
>JALWDV010000002.1 GCA_027036755.1 Anaerolineae bacterium | reverse complement strand
GGTGGGGGCTAAAGGGAGGCTGGGAAGGGGGAATTCGCCTCCTTTCCGCTTGCGGATTCGTGGGACAAAGGGCGCGTTCGTGGTAAACTAAGGCATGACGTCTATCCCCCTCATCGCCACCACTGCTTTTGGCCTGGAAAGCGTCGTCAAACGCGAGGTGCAGGCCCTGGGTTTCGCAGATGTGCGGGTGTCGGAAGGCCGCGTCGAGTTCGACGCAACGCTGACCGACATCCCCCGGGCGAATCTGTGGCTGCGCAGCGCGGATCGGGTGCTGGTGAAGCTGGGGGCGTTCCAGGCCCGCACCTTCGACGAGCTTTTCGAGGGCGTTCGGGCCCTGCCCTGGGAGGATTGGATCACCCAGGACGGGCGATTTACGGTGCTGGGCAAGGGCGTCAAATCCCAACTCGGCAGCTTTCGCGCCATCCAGTCCATCACCAAAAAGGCGGTGGTGGAGCGTCTGAAGGGGGCGTACGCCATCGACTGGTTCGAGGAGACCGGCCCGGCCTACACCATCCGCGCGTCGGTGCTGAAAGATGTGGCCACGCTGACGTTGGACGCCAGCGGCGAGGGGTTGCACAAGCGCGGCTACCGGGCGCACACGGGCGTGGCGCCGCTGAAGGAGACCCTGGCCGCGGCGTTGGTGCAGCTCAGCTTCTGGCGGCCCGACCGGTTGCTCATCGATCCCATGTGCGGCTCGGGCACGATTCTCATCGAGGCGGCGATGATCGGGCGCAACATGGCTCCGGGCCTGCATCGCAGCTTCGCCTCGGAGGAATGGCCCGTCATCCCGGCCTCGGCCTGGTATCTGGCCCGCAAGGAGGCCAAGGCGGCCATTCGGCCCGCGGGCAAGCTGCGCATCTTCGGTTACGACATCGACGAGGACGCGATCTCGGGCGCTCGGGCCAACGCCAAGCGAGCGGGCGTGGGCCAGGACATCGTCTTCGAGCAAAAGGACGTCCGAGATCTGTGGATCGACCAGCAGTATGGCATTGTCATTTCCAACTTCCCCTACGGCGTCAAGCTGCTGGATTACAAGGAGTTGAACGACATCTACATCTCGTTCAACAAAACCTTCAAGAAAAAGAAGGGTTGGTCGATTTATGTGCTGACTGCAGACAAGATGTTTCCCCGCTACTTCAAACGCGGGCGTCCCCACCGGGTGCGCAAGCTGTTCAACGCCAACATCGAGGTCAATTATTATCAGTACTACGGCGAACGCCCGCCGCGGGCAAAGGCTCACTGATTCTCGATGAGCTTGTCATAGTCGGCGTGGCTGCCGATCCAGAACCAGAGCAGCCCATCCTCCACCTCAACCGCCAACGCCCGATAGTGAAGGCCAACCCTGACTGCCCAATACCGTCCCACCTTCTTGAAGCGCAGCGCCGGATAACGAGGGTCCGCCTTGAGGATGTCGAACGTTCGATCAGCGAGTTTCTGGACTCTATCCGGCAACGCCTGATACGCTTCCCAGAAGGAAGGACTTGCCAGATGCTTCATAGTTCTGTGGCTTTGCCAGCTTTGTAATCCAGAATGGCTTTTTCGGCCAGATGATCGAGCTTGCCGTTGATGACATCCTGCTCCAGTTGTTTATCCCAGGCTTCGGCATCGAACGCCTCATACCAGGAGCGAAACTCTTTGAGTTCGTCTTTGGGCAAATCTGCAACGGCTTTTTTCAGTTGTTCAACGGAAACAGACATAGGTTTACTCCGATCAGGAAAGGTCATTCCTGATTGTTTATAGCACAAAACTGGCGTGCCAGCAAGACATTTGTACAGGCGCCCAGCAATTTCAAATTTGATTCGGAGACAAGCCCCCCTCCCGGCCTCCCCCCGCTTCGGCTAGCGCCTTGCAGGGGGAGGAGCCCCCTGGTTTGCAAATTTGCGTAGCAAATGAGCATCTCCCTCCCCTGAACACGAGCGCAGCGAGTATCGGGGGAG
>JALWDV010000001.1 GCA_027036755.1 Anaerolineae bacterium | reverse complement strand
AATTAATACATCCGTTAGCGGTTCTTGAGTTTTAGCATTTATTAAGATCATTATTTCCTCCTGTGAGTTTACCTTGGTTCAACATCTAAGGGGAATATCCGTTTACCCATCCACTTACCATTCTCGTTTATCCATTCAAGATGCATATGGGGATTTTCATGAGGATAAGGACGATTAAAGTCGATTCGAAACCTACGAGTGTTAGAACCCACATTCCGCACCCTGAGGTAGCGAAAGGAGGGAATTTTCGGTAAGCTTGGAGTATGAACACCGAGCGAGCTTATGAAACCAAACGGATCGATCATCTCGGCATCGTAGCCGGAATCTGTCACGAAATCGGCTTGATAGAAGCCATCGACCAGGCAGTTGGACCCAGTCAGCGCAAAGTGAGTTGTGGTGCGGCTGTCCAGGCCATGGTGTTGAATGCATTGGGCTTTTCGAGCCGAGCCCTTTATCTGATGCCGCAGTATATGGACAACAAACCTGTGGACTTGCTCATCGCTCCCGGTTTGCAAGCCGAGGATTTCAACGATGACACGCTAGGTCGTAGTCTGGATCAGCTTTACGAGGCGGGCGTCACGCAGGTATTCGCCCAAGTTGCTGGTCGGGCGTTGGCGGTGTACGGCATTCGCCATCGTTTTTATCATCTGGACAGCAGCTCCTTCCATCTGCACGGCCAATATCAGGCTGAGGCGCCCGAGGAAGCCATCGAGATCACCTATGGCTATTCCAAGGATCATCGGCCCGACCTGAAACAAGTGGTTGTGAACCTGATCACTGGCCACCGGTCCGCATTACCGGTGTGGATGGAGGCGCTGAGCGGGAATGCCAGTGACAAGAAGAGCTTTCCCAAGACCCTTCGGGCCTTTTGTCAGCAAATGAAAGAGGCCAAGGACGTTGTTTTCGTGATAGACAGCGCCGTTTACACTGCCGACAACCTGCCAAACTTACAGGATATTCGTTGGTTGACGCGTGTCCCCGAGACGATAGCCGAGGCCAAGCAACTGATTGCCGAGACCGCGCCCGAGGAAATGGTCGCTTTGACAGACGGCTATGCCTATCGCGAAGTGTCCAGCGCCTACGGGGGCGTTGAGCAGCGCTGGTTGGTGGTGTACTCACCATCGGCGGCGGAGCGGGAAGCAAAAACTCTGGAACGTCGGATTGAAAAGGAAAAGCAACAGGCGGAAAAGGTTTGGCGACGACTGCAGAAGCAGGTTTTCAACTGTGCAGAGGATGCGCAAACGGCATTAGCCGAAGCACAGAAGAAGTGGACATACCATCAACTGACGGCCGCCACGAAGCCCCTCACCCGATATCCTGGCCGAGGGCGACCCCGGCAAGGCGCCCAGCCTGAGATCATCGGATATCAACTCGAAGGAAGGATCATCCTGCGAGAGGAGGCGGTGGCCCAGGCCCGACGCACATTGGGGCGGTTCATCCTGGCGACGGATGTCCTCGATCCAGAAGAACTCTCCCCGAAGGAGATGTTGCTTCAATACAAGGCGCAGGCGGTTTCTGTGGAGCGTGGGTTCCGCTTTCTGAAAGACCCGCTCTTTTTCGCCGACAGCCTCTTTCTCAAAAACCCAGAACGCATCATGGCTTTGACCATGATCATGGTGCTGGCCTTGTTGATTTACGCTTTGGCAGAACGCAAATTGCGCCTACGTCTGGCGGAAACGGGCCAATCAGTCCCCAATCAGGTAGGCAAAGCAACGCAAGCGCCCACAATGCGCTGGATCTTTCAGGTATTTGAGGGCGTCGACTTGCTCCTGATTCGCCAAAACGGGCAAATCGCACGTCGGGTGCTCAATCTCAAGCCAGTTCATCGAGAGATCCTGCGGCTGCTTGGCCCGCCCGTCGAAAAATGTTACCTCCTCGCATCTTAAGGTGCGGAATGTAGGCTGTAAACCAGGGGAGGGCGATCTTTCCCTGGTCTACAGG